>NZ_JALLAL010000024.1:0-43487 GCF_023062615.1 Brachybacterium sp. Marseille-Q7125
TGCACACCGACCTCGCGCTGGACGCCCTGAACATGGCCATCTACCTGCGCACACGAGATGGAGATGACCTGTCAGGACTGATCCATCATTCCGATCGAGGAGTCCAGTATCGAGCCATCCGCTACGGCGAAGCACTCGCTGAGCAGGACGCCGTCGCCTCTGTCGGCTCTCGCGGTGACTCCTACGACAACGCCCTGGCTGAAGCCCTGAACTCCCTGTTCAAAGCCGAATTGATCCGTAACCGCGGACCCTGGCACGGGATCGACGACGTCGAGATCGCCACCGCCGAATGGGTCCACTGGTTCAACACCTTCCGACCCCACAGCGCACTGGAAGGCCTGACTCCCCAGGCCTACCGGACCGCGCACCGAGAGACCCTCACCAGCTCGTCAGAACCCGCCCCCGAACCCCTGAACGCCAGATAACCCAGCCTCCACCAAACCCGGGGCTTGACAGAACAGGATCGCCGTCCCGCGGACCAGGTCCATCCAGCGGTGTCTCATGGCACTCCTTGCGGCGGAGAGTCAGGCAGGCGCGTCACAGTGGCCCATACTGCGGGGTATCTTGTCGAAAGTAGTTGATCCGAGACGAAGTTCCCAGCGAGGTGACGGTGATGCCAGCCAGCACAGCGGCTGATCGGCCAGCCGTGGCCTGCTCTGGGACCGTGGACATCCTGGCTCCCGATATCGCCCGAGGTGGCTGGGGGCCGATCCAGGCGATGGTCCATCTGGCTGTGCGGTACTTCGATGCGCGGCTGCTCTCCCCGGCTGACCACCCCGTGACCCGGCGGACCAAGCTGCGCCTGCTGCGTCCACGCCCGCGCAGCGGTGGCAGCGGTGGCCGCGCCCTGCTGGTCATCGCGCCTCTGCCGGGATCCTTGGATTCTGTGCTGAACCTGCCCGCCCAGCAGCTCGCCGAGTACAGCTCGATCAGTGCCTGGGTGATCGACAGCTTCTGGCACGAGCGCATCCCACGGATTGCCCGTGCGAAGGGCTGGCTGGATCGGCTGTATGTCATGGATGCCGATGATGCCGAGCCCTGGCGCGCGGCGACGAAGCTCCCGGTGAGCGTCCTGCCCTGGGGCACCGATACGCAGCGTGCCGGACTCGGCAGCGGCCCCGTGACCGTCGACCTGCTGCGCGTGGGGCGCCAGTCCGAGCCTTGGGATGACGATGCGACCACCGCCCTGATGGCCCGCGAGGCCGCCGTCTGCTTCCACGGCAGGCCGGGTTTCGGGGCCGATGAAGCCCAGTCCCAGCACCTGCTGCATCAGGCGCTGGATCGCTCTCGAGCGGTGCTGGCCTTCACCAATCTCCGCTCCCCCGCGAACTACACCCATCCCACACGCGACTACCTCACGGGGCGGTGGACTGACGCCCTCGCACATGGCTGCGTGATGGTCGGCGAGGTGCCGGGTTCGTCGAGCGCACGTGAGCTGGTGCCGAAGTGGGCCCAGCTCACGGTGCCGGCGGATGATCCGCGCACGGGGCTGGAGATGGTGGCGCAAGCACGGCTGGGATGGGACGAGGCGCTGCGTGAGCGGATCCGCGCCCATGCGCGGGAGAAGCTGGACTGGCGGCTGCGGTTCGCGCGGATCGCGGAGGATCTGATGATGATGGATGACCACGGCAGCAACGGGAGGCTGCACGGATGAAGATCCACCAGCGAGGGCGAGCCATCGCACGTGCCGCCCTGGAGCCCGTCCGCAACAGGCCCGGCGCCCGTCGCTACCACTACATCCGGGATGACGTGCGTGGCGGCAACATCCTGTATTTCTGGCAGTGGGCATGGCTCGAGCAGCGGCGGGGACACCGAGCCGTCATCGAGCCGACCACTCATGCCTCGGACTGGCTCGCGGAGTTCCCGATGCTGGGGTCTCTGACCGCGGATGGTCCGATCGGCCTGTTGGATCGACGGGAGCTTGGCGGTCAATGGGCCTTCGCCGTGGATTTCACCGCGGAGGAGAACCGGGACTTCTGCCACGCGCTCGTGAGCTCTTCCCCCTCCTTCCAGGCGCGGCGCCGAGAACTTGCGGAGCAGGTCACCCCAGGCACGGTGGTGGTGAATGTTCGACGAGGCGACTACTACTCGGTGCCGGAGCACCGGCAACGCTTCGGAATGGATATCCCCCGACATGTTGAACAGGCCATCGACTTGCTGGCGGAGCCTGACCTCCCGATCAACGACGTGCTGGTCATCTCCGACGACATCACCTGGTGCCAGGACAATCTCCGCGGTCCGCTGCCGACTCTCCGCGTCCTCGAGGACCGTCGTTCCATGTTCGATGACCTCGCAGCGTTGAGCCTCAGCACGCGGCTGGTGCTCGCGAACTCGACGTTCTCCTACTGGGCGTCGTACATCGCTGCCGCATTCAACCCACGGCACGCGGCGGTCGCGCCGCCGCATCACGAGCTGCTTCCCGATGGGACTCCCACCCGCCTGATGTTCGACCCTCGCTGGACACGGACCACCAGGAGTGGATCATGACCGATCCCAGGGTGAGCATCATCATCCCGACCCACAACGGCGCATCCACGATCGGGCTGCAGCTGGAGGCGCTGCGACGCCAGGAGGATGCTCCATCGTTCGAGGTGATCGTCGTGGACAACAACTCCACCGATCACCTACAGGACGTCCTGCAGGACTTAGTGGACAACGGCACCTACGCGCTGCGGCTTGTGCGGGCAGCTGACCACAAAGGATCGTCCTACGCGCGGAACGTCGGACTGGGATTCGCCCGTGCTGAGTTTGTGCAGTTCTGCGATGACGACGATGTCGTCTCTCGCTTCTGGGTGCGCAACGGGCTCGCCGCATCGAAAACTGTCCCGATCTGGTCCGGGTCAGCCCTGCCGAAGACCCCTGATCTGTTCACTTCCACTCTGGACCGGGTCTGGAAGGACCTGGGGTGCATCGATGCGGTCGCTTCGATCCCTGGCGCCTCACAGCCCGGCAAATTTCCCGTCCTTATGGGCGGCAACTTCGGCGGTCGCAGAACCACTTTGGACTCATTGAGGGGCTTCGACCAGAGGTTCGCCCATCACGGCGATGACAACGATCTCGCCGCACGTTCGGTCGCCGCTGGTTTCGGCGTGCCTTTAGCTCCTGCAGTCAGCATTGCCTATCGGGGCCGCTACGGCACACGGGATCTACTGCGGCGCGGCTTCTACGCCTCTCGAGCGAAACGGCTGCTGCGCACCGTGCACGGCCCCGATCCGGCCTCACCCACGAGGCCCTGGCCGATCGCCGCCCTGCGACTGCTGATCGCGACGCTCCTCAATCCAGTCCGTCAGCGGCTCTCCGCCCTGGACCTGCTCCTGCGCTGGAGCTATCTCCTGGGAGACATCTCCGGGTATCTGCGCTTCGTCTGTCCGGGGTCGCCGCCTCCACCGCAGATCGGTCTGGGGATCGGCGAGGGGACCGAGGTTCCCCTGGCTCCACCGGAGGCCCTGTGACGATCAGGTTGTAGGCGCGTAACCCTCTGGCTCTCCGCCGCCCAGGTCTCCCAGTTCCACCAGATGGGCGAAGGCCGCATTGCTGCGCCGCAGCTCTTCGAAGCTGCCCATCCCGGCGATCCGCCCCTCCTCGAGGTACACGATCGTGTCCACGCGTTTGACCGTGGAGAGGCGGTGCGCCACCACGATGACGGTCAGGTCGCCGTGGAGCTCGTCGATCATGTCCGTGATGCGGCGTTCGGTCTCGTTGTCCAGGGCGGAGGTCGCCTCGTCCAGGACCAGCAGGCGCGGATTGGTGTAGAGGGCACGGGCGATACCCAGGCGCTGCTTCTGGCCACCGGAGAGGCGGGCGCCCCAGTCCCCGGTGGAACTGTGGATGCCATGCTCCATCCCGACGAGCACGTCATCGAGCTGGGCATCTTCGACAGCTCGCCGCAAGCGCTCCGGGTCCGCCTCATCGCCGGGGATGTCGAAGACGATGTTCTCCAGCACCGTGTCGCCGGTGACGAAGACGTCCTGGGCCACCATCGCGGTTTTCCGCTGCCAGGCGGCCTCCCGTCCGCGGATATCGGTACCGTCCACCAGGATCCGGCCGTCGGTGGGCCGATGCAGGGCCAGGAGCAGGTCCACAAGGGTGGTCTTGCCCGCACCGGATCCGCCGACGAAGGCAACCGAGGCCCCGAAGGGGATCCGCAGATCGATACCGCGGATCACCTCCTGCTGGGCACCCGGATAGCGGAACCGCACATCCTCAAGCGCAAGCTCGCGCGTATACGGGAGAGGCTCCTCGGGCAGGTCGGTGCCGTCGGCGCACAGATCGTCCTGCGCCTCGAAGGCGGTGAGCTCCTCGTGAACGACGGTCAGCGAAGGAAGTCCCAGCCGGATGGAGTTGATGGCTCCGATGAGCGTGGAGATATTCGGCAGCAGGCGGAAGCCCGCCGCCACGAACAAGGCGAGTGAGCCGACGGCACCGGCGGCGTCGCCCTGCCGGAAGCTGTAGGTGAGGAGCAGGCCGATGCCCAGGATGAACAGGATCTCCAGCAGGTACTTGGTGATGCCGGAGAAGAAGTTCCCCTCCCGGGCCCCTTGCTCGTTCAGGAGCATCCCGCGGCGGTAACGCTCCACGAAGAACTGCTGGGACCCGCGCAGCTTGATGTCCTTGAAACCGTTGAGGCCCTGGAGGCTCGCGAGCGTGGACTCCACGGAGCCCTCCAGGATCTTCTCGCCTGCTCGGGAGATGCGGGGTCGCACCAGACGGATGTAGCCGAGTGCGGCGAGGGAGAAGTAGATCGCCACCAGGATCGCCTGGATCGGCGTGCTGATCAGCAGGGCCAGCACAATCGCAGCCACCGTCATCCCCGAGGTGATGAGGTTCAGGGACCCGCTCACCACGGAGCCGTACACCTGTTCGACGGCATCCCGCATGGTGCGCAGATACTCGCTGACGCTGCGCTGCCGGAAGGCCGTGTACGGGGTGTGGAGGATCTTCTGGAACAGCGCGGAGGACAGCTCCACCTTCTTGCGCATCACGTAGCCGGTCTGCCACCACTGGAACCACATGGTGAAGACGTCCTTCAGGATGAACAGCGCGACGACCACGACCACCAGGGTGAGTCCGAACGCGGTCCGCGAGGGCTCACCGAGTATTCGCCAGACCGCTCCGGTGACGCCCTTGCCCACGGGGGCGCCGGTGGCCAGGTCCACGAGCGGGAGCACGGTGACGATCGCGACCGTCTCCATGAGGGCGAGGAGACCCGCAATCACCGCGGCCAGCAGCAGACGCATCTTGGTGCGGTTGTCGATCACGCGCAGGAGCATGCTGCGGGCCGACGGGCTCGCAGCGGCGCCATCCCCGTCGCGTCTCGCCGTCATGAGAGAGCCTCCTGGGCTGCCAGGCGCAGGGCGGTGATGAACCGTTCCTCGCCGAAGCGGCTATCCATCCGCTGACGGATACTCTCGGCGTCATAGGCATCCGGGTCGAAGTGGCTGACCGCCTCGCGGATCGCCTCCGACGTCCCTTCCTCGAAGAACAGGCCGTTCACTCCTTCTGTCACCGTGTCCAGGTATCCGCCGGCGCGCAGCGCGATCGTCGGCACCCCGTGGGCGCCGGCCTCGAGCGGAGTGAGGCCGAAGTCCTCGTGACTTGCGGCGATCAGCGCACGGGCGTGGGCGTATGCCCACCGCATCTGGGCATCGGACAATCCTTCCACAAGGCGCACGTTCGCTCCCGCCCCAGCGAGCAGGCGCTCCTTCTCGGGGCCGCGGCCGATCACCAACAGGCGCTCGGCGGGAAGCTGGTCGAAGGCTGCGATGACCTGGTCCACGTTCTTGTAGGGCTGCAGGCGGGAGACCACCAGGTAGTGCCCGCCCTCGGTGCCGTCCGGGCCGGCCCAGCCTGCGAGCTCAGGGATCGGCTCCTGCTCGCCCTCGGCCACGTCGGGGCTGAACGGCGGGAACAGGGGCTCCGCCTCGATGCCGTACACGTCGCGGATGCGCTCCACCACCACGGAGGAGTTACCCCAGTGCTGATCGGCCGCAGAGGCGGCGCGGCGATCCCACCGCCTGAGGAACGGGGAGAGGACGCGGAGCGCCAGGCGCTTCGGGTCGAGAGGGCCGGCGTCACCCAGGTAGTCGCCCGGCAGGTAGAGCCACCGCGCCGGGGAGTGGCAGTAGACGAGCTTCCGACCGGCGGTGGGGAAGGCATGGGCCCAGCCGGAGGAGGAGGCGATCACCACGTCCGCGTCGATCCGCATCCGGGACGCGATGGGGGCCAGCAGCGGCAGGGCGAGCCGCGGGTCCCGGCGCAGCGGGCCGATGCGGTTCAGCACGCTGGTGCGGATGCGCACGTCCCGGAACTCGGGGTACGTCTGCTCCGGTTCGTAGAACAGGGTGTGCAGCTGCGCGTCCGGGAACGCCTTCACGAGGGAGAGGACGACGCGTTCGGCCCCGCCGCGCTGGGTGAGGTAGTCGTGGGCGATCGCGATGCGGGGTCGGGCCGGGGTGGGTGCTGCCGAGGTGCTCGCGGTCGTGGCCCCTGCGGTCGTGGCCCCGGCATGCCCGGCGCCTTCCACCACAGCGGCCACGAGCTTGCGGCCCACCGGCGCGGGGACCAGCGGCACCAGGCAGTCCACCACGGCTCCGGCGCGCTCCACGTCGGTGCTGTGGCGCAGGCGCCGAGCGACCGCTCCCACAATCCGGCCCCAGGCTCCCTTCCCCGGGCTGGAGGTGGGGAGCGGCGCCTCCGGGTGGAGGCGTGAGAAGGTGGCGCGGGCGGCTCCCGCCTCGAAGGCTTTGCCCGCCCGGGCGCTCGCCGTGCGGGCGGGTCCGTGGTGCGCGGCGATCGCCCCGTCGGCGGTCACCAGGGGGATTCCAGCCTCGTGCAGGCGCCAGCCGTAGTCCACGTCCTCCCAGCCGTAGGCACGGTAGGTGGGGTCGTAGGGGCCAATGTGCTCCCAGGTGGCGCGGGTGATCGAGCAGTTCGCGGCCCAGAGCCGCCACCGCTCCCCCGCCCCGCGGCTGCGGGCGTGCTCAAAGGAGCGCCGCGCGGCGTCGCTGCCGTAGGCCCGCGCATAGGGTCCTGGCTCGTGGACATCCCAGGTCACGCCGATGACGCCGATGGGGCTCGCGGCCTCGCGGTGGGCGGTGACATGGGCGGTGACAAAGGTGGGTGGGACGAGGAGGTCGTCATCGCAGCGGATCAGCACCTCGCCCCGGGCGGTCTCGAACCCGGTGTTCAGGGCGGTGACGCGGCCCTGGTTCTCCGGCAGCAGCAGGTGCCGCAGTGGGAAGCGGTCCTCCGCCTCGGCGAGCGCGACGGAGCCGTCATCGACCCCGTCGATCACGAGGATGACCTCGAAGGGCGGGGTGCCGGGGGCCTGCACGGCGAGGGCGTCGAATAGGAAGGGCAGGCGGTTGGCACCGCGGTAACTCGGGATAATGATGCTGGCTGCGACATCCCTGTTCATCCTCACAGCTTCTCCCGGATCGATCGCGGGTACAGGGAGGCAGGGAGGTATCGGGCCGAGCGGCGCACCCACCGTTTTGCAGCAGATCGTCCTTTCCACCGGGCTCGGCGGACCACCTGCTCGACCGCGCCGACGGGGCTGCACACCTGGACGTGCAGGTCATCGAGTACCTTCTGGGGCAGGAGTTCCTGTCCCACAGCGAAGCCGCGGGCGAAGTCGATGACGCCGAGAACCTTGTCGGGATACCCGGCAAAGTGCACGATGAACGCGTCCTGCAGGGACTGCGTGTAGTGATGCGGGCGGGCATTGAGCTCGCGGTATCCCACGATCCGGGTGCGTTCCCATAGGTGCGGGAGGGCTTCGCGCAGCGCCCAGATCATTGCATCCTGGTCGCCTCCGGTGAAGGTGCCGTCGCGTTCCGTGTCCCACCACTGCTCCACCTCGCGGATCGGGGCGGTGGCGATGAGGTCGAGCAGCTCCCGGCCATCGCTGTCGTTGCGCAGCGCAAAAACCCCGGAGTTGAGAGTGGACCAGAAGCCGTTGGGTTCTACGGGCCCTTCGGCCACAACCAGGACCTCACCGTTTGCCTCCGCGGCGTGAATTAGGGTGCGGATCCGGTCGCTGTGGATGTCGGTGATGTAGCAGTCGTCGTCGATCCAGACGATCCAGTCGTAGCGGGGCAGGACGTTCCGGATCGCCTGGAGCTTGTAGTAGAAGGCGTTCTGGATGTCGGGGCCGATACCGCATTCGAGGCGGTAGTCCAGTCCATGCAGACGCGCGTAGGCCGCGTGGTTGACGTAGGAGCGGTACCGGATCTCATCGGCTCCGGAGACCAGGCAGATGTCGAGCTCAGGAGCGGTCAACGAAGGTCTCCGATCAGGTGGGCTACGCGGGCCGTCCCGCTGCGGGGTGAGTAGGTGTGCTCCCAGCGCCAGCGCGATCGCTCGAGGAGCTCCGTGCGCTCCCCGGCAGGGGCCTCAAGGGCGCGGCGGATGGTGTGGGCGAGGTCCACGGGATCGGCGCGGCGGGCGATCCACGGGTGGTCGCTCCCGACAACCTCGGGGAAGGCCCCGGAGTCGGTGATGACGAAGGGGACACGGGCGGCCATGGCCTCTGCGGCGACAAGCCCGAAGGGCTCCTCCCAGCGGGAGGGGAAGACGGCGAGGTCCACGGCGTCGAAGAATTCCTCGCGGCGCACCCAGCCGAGGTGTCGCACCGCGTCTCCGAGCGGGGCGAGAGCTGCGGTGATCTCCCGGTCATCGTCCGCGGAGCCGAAGCGGTTCTCCCCGGCCAGCACCAGCTCCGCCTCCAGTCCCTCGGAGCGCAGGAGTGTGATGGCTCGGGCGAGGTCAGGCACGCCCTTGTCCCGGGTGAGTCGGCCCAAGAACCCGATGCGCCACGGTGCCTGTGGGTCACGCTCGCGATGGTGGCGGGGGGTGATGTCCGCGGTCCAGTTGGGCAGCACGGTAGTGCCGGGCAGTCGGGAGGCCATGAACTCGCTGACGGTCAAGACCCGGCGAGCGCCGAGACGGGCGAGAGGCAGCGCGGCGCGCTGCAGGCCGTGCGGGAGGATGTGTAGGTGCACCAGGCGCGGCCCCAGCGCAGCAGTGGCGAGCGAGGGCACGAGCCCGTTGCACCACAGGGGGGTGCGCAGGTGCGATAGCCGCCACGCAGCGAGCGCCGCCATGTACTGCACACGGCATCGCGCTGGCAGCTCAACAGTCTCGAACCCGCGGGTGCGCGCCACGGCGACTAGTTCCCCGGGCTCCCGGGGACCGATCACCAGCGCGGCGATACCAATCTCCCGCAGCGCCTGGGCGATGTTCAGCAGCATCACTTCACCGCCGCCGAGGTCGCCGTTGTTCGTGGCGATGGCGATGGTCGGCGGCTGGCCCTTGCGGCGGCTTCTCATGACACCTCCCGGGACGGGAAGAGACGGGCGAGACGTGAGATCACAAAGCCGCTGGGCCGCTGTACGCGCTGCACGGTCATGAGGATCACGAAGCCGGAGATCAGGAAGAACAGCTGGACCCCATAGGCGCCCCAGCCCAGGTCCACCGGTGCGCTAGGTTCGTCGGGGTATTTGGAGTCGTAGCCAGTTGTCAGGTGGCTCCACACCACAGCGACAGCGGCGATTCCTCGCAGGTCGTCCAGCTCTCGGAACCTTCCTGGGCGGGGGGCAGGCCGCGGCGTCATCGGGCCACCTCCTCGCGGTGCCTCGTGGCGACGTCGGATCGACTCCGAACAGGGATCAGCTGGTGACGCAGGCAATAGCCGAGGGCGACCGCCCAGGGAAGGGTGAACAGCACCTCGCCCAAGCGGAAGGAGCACAGCAGGAGCACGAGGATGGCACCCTGACCAATGGCGATCTCACGGCTGATGCGGCCGCCGCGGACGAGCGACAGGCCGATCCCGATGGTCAAGATCAGGACGAGGGTCAGCCAGAGCCAGCCACCTTCGACCAGTGCGCTCCAGTAAGAGTTGTGGAAGTACCAGGTGCGGTCCTCGATTTCCACGTAGGCCTCCCCGAGGCCAGCACCCCAGAAGCCGGTGTCCTCGACCTTGAGCTGGGACGCTGCGTCGATGCGGGAGCGCAGCAGATCCGAGCCCTCTCGGGAGGAGAACCGGCCGATGCGGGAGTAGTCCTCCGCGAGGATCTGGGTGACCCAGTAGAGGATCCCGGCGAGCGCGGCACGCAGGAGGGGCACCAGCCGCGGGGCGAGGAGCACCCAGATGAGCGCGGCGCCGAAGGCGGCGATGGAGGTACGTGACCCGGTGAGCCACACCCCCACTGCTGCGGCAGCGATGATCAGGATGCGCCAGCTCAGCTTCTGGGTGAGGCTCAGCAACAGGATCCCGTAGACCGCATAAGCGAGGCCGGCCACGTTCTTGTCCTCGAGATAGCCGGAGAGCACGCCCCCGTACGTGTCCGGGGCGAGGCCGGCGTAGAACAGCACCGTGTTCGCGAAGAGGCCAGCACCCACGCCCACCAGCAACGAGCGAATGTCGATGCGCCCGCTGGCCACCACCAGCACCACCAGCGATGTCAGCATCAAACGGATCAATCGCCGTTTCCAATCCGCGGCGAACTCGCTGGGGTCCGCGAACAGGGAGATCATCGCGATGTAGAACAGGCCGATCACGAAGGCGGCGTACACCCAGTCGGGGATCGATAGCTCCCGCTGCGGGCGCTGCGCGACCGCGAGGCCGATCAAGGCGATCATCGCGATCTGGTTCACTCCGACGGGCAGACCGAAGCCGGCCTCGACGATCAACAGCGTCCCGAGCAGGAGCTCGGGAATCCGCACCGCTCCGACCGAACGCGCGGTCTCGCGGGCGCTGTCCGCCAGGCGCTGCCCGATCGTGGGGACGGCGGTTGATGAGGTCTGGATCTGCGGGTTCACGGCACCACCTCCGCATACACCGCGGCGATGCCGGCGGTCATCTGCGCGCAGTCCGTGAGCTGCTCGGGCCCGGGGCGCTCCCCCGCCTGCAGGCCCTGGCCCACCATCGCGCGCGCCACCGCGGTCGCATCCGCGGCGTCGACCAAGCAGCGGCCGGGCACGATCTCCCGGTTCCCGCCCACGTCCGTGGCGACCACGCCGAGGCCATGCGCCACCCCATCCAGCAGGGTGTAGGAGAGGTTCTCCCAGGCCGAGAGCTGCACGATCACGTCATGCGCTGCCAGCGCCGGCCCGGCCTCCACATGCCCCACCAGCTGCACACTGTCCCCCAGGGCGCGGTTCTGCACGAACGTCTCTAACGCGCCGCGCTCGGGGCCCTCCCCCGCGATGGTGAAACGCGCCGCCGGGTGCTCAGCTGCCACCAGCGCGAACGCCTCAAGCGCCCGGTCGATCCGCTTCTCTGGGGCGAGCCGCGCGAGCGACAGGAACCGCAGGCCCGGCTCCCCGGCGCGCTCCCCCGCCGGCTGCTCCACGCCGTTACGGACCACCGTCACCGGGGGCATCACCCGCCCGGGCACGGCCCATTGGGCGCGGATCTGCTGGGCCGTGGAGTCGCTGACGGCGATCATCGCGTCGGTGCGCAGCATCCGCGCCCGATGCGCCGCAGCCTTCACCTGGGTCTGCATGGCGCCTGCCTGGTAAAGGCCGCGCACCCCGGAGATGCCGTGCTCGGTGGAGACCACACGCACACGCCGGCCCCGCCCCGAACGCAGCCCGGTCACCGCAGCCACCCCCACGAGGTCCGCGAAGGCCAGATGCGTATGCAGCACCTCAGGCCGCAGGGCCCGCAGCACCCGTCGGACCTCCGCGGTGGCAACCCGGGCACCATCGGCCGGAGACACAGTACCGACGGTGACCGCCGCGCCCATCGTGCGCAGCCGGGCGGCGAGCGGCCCTTCGGGGCACAGCACCACGATCCGCCAGCCGGGGATGCCGGTGCGCACCGCGTCGATGACATGACGGGCCACGCCGCCGAGGTCGGCGACGGGCACCACCCACAGGGCGAGGCGCTCAGGCGCCCGCTCTCCTCTCAGAACCATGCCGTGAGCCGATCCAGCGCTGTGAAGAAGCCTTCGCCGCGGTTGACGTGCCCCATCCAGATCTCGGGGATGAACGGGGCGTGCGGGGCCAGGCGGTCGAACCGCTCGGCGAGGTCCGCGAAGTCCACCTCACCCTCACCCACCTGGACGCCTTCGCCGTCCACGCCCACGGAGTCCACGATGTGCAGGTGCTCGGTGTGCGGGCCCATCGCCTCGACGTAGTCAGCCAGCGGGCGGCCCGCGAAGGTGGCGGCGAGCTGAGTGTGGGAGACGTCGAAGGTGAGGCGCAGCCCGGTTCTCTCGCAGAACCGGGCGGTGTCCTCCGGTTCCATGAACAGGTTGTGGAACTGCTGGCCGCCCTTGAGCCACGGGAACGGCGGGAGGGTCTGCGCGGTCAGCCGCACTCCGCTGGCATCGAGCCGTTCAAGCCCCGCCTGCACCCGCTCATACATCGGCCACCGCTCCTCAGCCGTGACATGGCGGTCCGGGAGGAACCCGCCCATGGTGACGACGACGATCGGATCCTGCTCGCACGTGAACCATCGCCGCAGCCGACGGGTGAGGTCGATGACGCGCTGCACTTCGTGGATGGACCGCTCCCAGATGTCCTGTTCCGGGGAGGCGAGGTCGATGAGGAAGTCCCCGGGGTACAGGTCCGGGGCGTGGACGGTGAAGAACTGCTCCAGCTTCTCCCCGGGTGCGAAGAAGTCCGCGGGGTCCAGCTCCATGTCCTTCCCGGACTGGTGGAACTCCAGGAAATCCGGGCGGGAGACCTCCAGCAGGTCCCTGAAGTCGTGGTACCGCACGGGCAGCCCCCAGGGCCGACGGAAGCGGTACTCGCGCATGCCGTGCTGGGTCCCGGCCAGGTCCCCCGGGTAGAAGAAGTCCCCGGCCGCGACATCGCGCGGCAGGCTCGTGCCCAGCAGCTCGGTGCGACGGTTGGGCTGCAGGCCCCGACCCGGGCTCTTCACCTCGACGTCACCGGCGCTGACCACGTGCCCGGCGGGCAGATCACGGGTGGCGACCAGCGAGGTGGCGAGGTTGACGCGGTTCATGAGCTCACCGGTGGTGACCTGCCGGGGAGCGCTGCTGCCGATCGCGGCCTCGACCTCACGGATCTGCGCGACCATCGCGGCGAGCTCCTCAGGCAGCAGGGAGACAGTGTGGTCGTTGCCCTCGAGCTCCTTGTCCACCGTGACGTGCTTTTCGATAATGCTCGCGCCACGGGCCACGGCGGCGATCGGCACATGCCAGCCGCGCTCATGCCCGGAATAGCCCACCGGGCAGTCGCCCAGCTCCGCGAGGCGCTGCATGTAGGCGAGGTTCACGTCCTTGAACGGGGCGGGGTAGGTGGACTGGGTCTGCAGCAGCGCGTACTGCGCCCCGGCCTCCTGCAGCACGGCGACGGCCTCGCAGATCTCCTCCTCGGTGCTCATCCCGGTGGAGACCAGCATCGGCTGACCGGTCGCGGCCACGGCACGCAGCAGGTCATGGTGGGTGAGATCCGCCGAAGCGATCTTGTAACCGGGCAGGCCATACTCCGCAAGCACCTGCACTGAGGGCAGATCCCACGGGGTCACCAGCGCCGTCACTCCGCGCTCGGCGCAGTGGTCCAGCACCCGCAGCATGTCCGGGGCGGCCAGGGAGTACTTGGCCAGCAGGTTCATGGTGTACTGCGGGCCCAGGTCCTCCCCGTCGGCCCCACTCGAGCGGTAGAGCGCCGCCATGTTGCGCAGCTGGAACTTCACCGCATCCACGCCGGCGTCCACGCACTCATCAACCAGGCGGCAGGCGAGCTCCACGTCGCCTTGATGGTTGTTGCCGATCTCCCCGATCAAGTACGCGGGATGCCCGGGGCCGATGGCCCGCCCGTCGATGTTCAGCTCCGTCATGCGGCTCATGCCTCCCCGCCCGCGGTCCCGTCGGTGGTGCCGCGGGTGCTCAGGCCCTGCGCGATTCCCGCATCCGTCCCGGCAAGTCGCGCGAGCATTTTCTCCGCCGCGGCGACGTCTTCAAGGGTGTCGATGTCCACGCCCTCCACCTCCTCGAGGATGAACAGGCCCACGCGCCCGCCGATGCGGTTGCTGCGCTCGCGGTAGATGCGCGGCGCCGTGACATACAGGCTGCCGTTCTCGAAATAGTGCTGCTGATCAGGGGTGAGTTCCTGGCGGCGCGGCCGCGCATCCACGTCATAGTCCGCGCGTGCAGATTCGCCGGGCGCGGCGGGCAGATGCCAGAAGAACGGGGACTCCGGGACCACGCCCACCAGGGAATCCACGCCGGTCTCGCGGAACTGGGCGATGGCGCGGCCGATGGTGTCGGTGCGCCGCACCGGCGAGGTGGCCTGCAGCAGCACCACCGCCTCCAGCTGGATGCCCTGTGCTTCGGTGACGTCCATGGCGTGCAGGACCGTCGGCTCCGTGGGCGCGGTGTCGGTGGCGAGCTCGGCGGGACGGTCGATCACGCTCGCCCCATGCTCGCGGGCCACCTGCGCGATCTCCGGATCCTCCGTGGAGACCGCGACGATGAGGTCCTGATCGGCGCCGGAGCGGGCGGCGAGGGCCTGCTGGATGGTCCAGGCCAGCAGCGGCTGCCCGCCCACGTCCAGGAGGTTCTTGCGCGGAATGCCCTTGGACCCGCCGCGCGCGGGAATCACCACGAGGATGGTCACGCCCCACTCCCCTCAAGCGCCTGCGCGATCACGCGGGCCGGCTCATCGGCGGGCACGGCAGGCGCGGGGGTCGGTTCGGTGAAGCCCCAGCGGCGCATGTCGTACCGCTCCCAGAACTCGCGCAGCCATGCAGGGGTGTGGGTGGCGGTGACGAAGGCGGGGATGCCGCGCACCGCGGCCTCCAGCACCCCGGTGGAGAACATGGCGACCACCGGGGCACCGGCACCGATCAGGGGGGCCGACGGGTCCTGGATCTCGATACCGACGCGGCGCATCAGGCGGTGGGCGCCGCGGGAGAGCACATCGGTCTCCGCCGGGTGGGGGCGGTACAGCGCGCCCTCGCGGCGGCAGAACTCGTAGGCGGTGCGGGCGGTGATGCGGCGCGGCAGCTCCGCCCCGTGCATCTGCCCCAGAAACACCGGACGCTGCTCGTGGGCGGGCGCGTCCCCGTCGGGCGCCTCCCCATCTACCCCTGCCGCGGGCAGCTTCGTACCGGGCGTCTCCTCGTCGCCGTGGTGCCCGGCCTGCCACAGCATCTGCGAGCCCACCACCCGCACGGCCACGTCCTCGCGGCCGGAGCGGTAGAACTCGCCATCGGCCTCGGACCAGGCCAGCAGGGTGGTCTGCTCGGGCAGCGGCGGGGCGAAGGGGGTGAGGGCACCGTGCTGCACCACCGCGGCCGGCACATCCGC
Source organism: Brachybacterium sp. Marseille-Q7125 (assembly GCF_023062615.1). Taxonomy (NCBI): domain Bacteria; kingdom Bacillati; phylum Actinomycetota; class Actinomycetes; order Micrococcales; family Dermabacteraceae; genus Brachybacterium; species Brachybacterium sp. Marseille-Q7125. The sequence continues at coordinate 15,285 of NZ_JALLAL010000024.1, forward strand.
CCCGAGCGCCCAGGCATGCACGGCGCGGCCCGCCCGCAGGTGCTGGCCGAGCGTCATCACCGCGCCGATGCCGCGTCCGGTCAGCGGTGCGAGGTCCTCGCGGATCTCCTGCCGCTCCCAGTCCGGGCCGGCGAGCTCGGGCAGGGTGACATCGGCCGGGGTGATGACGTCCACGCCGGCTGAGAGGTACGGCAGAGCCGTGAGCAGGGCGGCGCGGGAGGTTGGGGAAGCGGAGTCCACGCCCAGCAGCACCCGGTGATGCGCGGCGCTGCCGGCACGGGAGTGCAGCACGAGCCCCGTCGGCTCCGCGTCCCCTCTCGCGGCGCTCCCGGCACCCGCGGCCCCGCTGCCCGCTCCCCGGCGGCGGGAGGTGATGGCACGGTGGATCGCGTGCTTGGCGCGGCGCAGGCGCTGGCGGCTGGCCTGCCATTCCTGCCAGCGCTCGAGGCTGCGCGGATGGATCAGCCCTGGGTTCTCCGACGATCCTTCAGGGTCGTTCAGTGCCACAGGGAATCGACCTCCCTCAGTCGATGGTCGAAGGTGTGCTCGGCCAGGGTGCGGGCCCGCCCCGCCTCCCGCAGGCGCTGCGCCCACGATTCATCATGCAGGGCACGCTGGGCGAGGTCGGCGAGCTCCTCGACGTCCTGCCACACCGCCACCTCGGTGCCGACGTCATAGAACTGGTCGACGTCCGGGCGGTCCACGAACTGCACCCCGCCCATGCCGGGGATCTCGAAGGTGCGCATGGCGTGCCCGGCCTGCAGGCCGTGGATGGCGACGGCCGCCGCCGCCTCGGCGTGGATCTGGTAGGCCCGCTCGAGCGGCACCTCGCGTGAGCCGGTGATCGGGGGCCGGGCCCAGGAGAGGGTGCGGGCGCGGTCGATGAGGTGGCGGGAGAAGTCCCGGCCCCAGGCGTGGACGGGCAGGCCGCGCCCGGCGAGGTCGGTGAGGATCTCGCGGCGGTTCGCATACCCGGAACCGATGAACACGATCTCGCCGCTGCGGTGCCCGGTGGGCTCGGCCCGATGGGGGTCGAAGGCGTTCGGCACGAAATGGGCGTCGGCCCCGATCTCGCGCAGTGCGGCGGTCTCGGAGGCGGCGTAGCTGAGGACGGGGCCGACGCTGCGCAGGAACTCGTCGGTGTAGTCGTGGCGGTGCCGGTCGTCGTACAGCCACAGGATGCGCGGCAGATCGGCGGTGGCGTCCCAGAACCGCTCGTCGAGCCCATCGCCCTTGATGACGATGACCTTCTGGGGCCGCACCTGCCGCAGCAGGCCCAGCACCCGGTCGGTGAGGCGCCGACGCTCCGCGGCACGCGCGGCCTCCCCGCGGCCGAGCTTCTCGGGGATCTCCACGGTCGCTTTGAGGCGGAGCTTGTCGGTGACGTGATCGTAGGCGTCGTAGCGGGCGGTGGTGACCTCGTAGCCGCGGCGGGCCAGCGCATCGCCGATCGACTGCCAGTAGCCGTGGAAGGTCGGGGAGATGAGCAGCAGACGCTCGCGGCGCATCATCGGGGCAGCTCCCGTCCGGCACGGTGGATCAGGCCCAGCTCCTCGCGGGCCACGGCCACGGGGTTCACATCGCGTCCGGCGGCCCGTCGGCCCGTGTTCCACAGCAGGTTCGCGCAGCTCGCGGCGGTGAGGCCGGCGCGCAGGGCGTGGATGCTGCCGTGTTTGCGGGCGTAGCGCAGGCGGGCGCCGAGCAGCCAGCGGCGGCGCCGCGCCTCGTTCCCTGCGGAGCCGCCGCCGGCGTGGATCGCGGTGAGGTCCGCATCGAGCAGGGCGGGGATGCCGCGCTCGCGCAGCCGCAGCTGCAGGTCCACCTCTTCGCAGTACATGAAGTAGCCCTCGTCGAACCCGCCGGCCTCGCGCACCTGCGCGAGCGGCAGGAGGAGCACGGCGCCGGAGACCCAGTCCACGGGGATCATGCCGTGGCCGCGGTCGGCGCTGAGGTCATGGCCGACGGCGCGGTGCAGCACGTCGCGGTGCCGCTGGGAGGCAAGCGGCACCAGCCATTCGATGACCTGCTGGCTGGTGGTGGGGAAGAACCGGGCGGCATGCCCGCTCACCCCGTCGGGGCCGATGATGCGGCAGCCCACGACGGCGGGCTGCCAGGACGCGGCGTGCACGACGAGGTTCGCGGCGAAGCCGGGCGGGATCTCAAGGTCCGAGTTCAGCACGAGCGCGAGGTCGATCCCGCCCCCGTCGGCCGCTCCGTGGTCAGCGAGGTGCGCAAGGCCCGTGTTCACCGCGGCGCCGAAGCCGCCGTTGCGAGGCCGACGCACGAGCTCCGCCCCGGCGGGCAGAGCTGCAGGATCCAGCGGTTCGGGGCTCGCGTCATCGACCACGACCACGGCGCCGGGGCGCTCCGCGGCGGAAACATCCGGGCCGATGAGGGAGGTGAGCAGGCCCTGCACGGCCTCATCGAGGGGGCCGTGCACGGGGATCACGACCCCCAGGTGGGCGATGCTCACCTGGTCTCCTGGGTTTCGGGCTGCACGGGGGCCTCCCGGCGGCCGCGGCGGCGCCGGGCGGGGGCGGCAGGGGCAGCGATCGGCTCGGCGGGGCCGCCGGCAGCCTCGACGTCCACATCGGGGGCGTCGGGCACCACAGCGGCCTCCTCGTATCCTGCGGCGGAGCCGTAGCCGTAGCGGCCGTAGGAGCCGTACCCGTATTCGGCATCCCCGTAGGCGAGGCGCGTGAGGCGCCGGGTGGAGGCACGGTTGAGGACCACGCCGTAGACGGTGCCGCCCACGGTGCGCAGGGATTCCACGGCGCGGGCCAGGGCGAAGGTACGGGTGCGGCCGGAGACGGCGACCATGAGCGCGCCATCGGCTTGGCGGCCCAGCAGCTGCGCGTCGGTGACGGCGAGCACGGGCGGGGCGTCGATGATGACGAAGTGCTCACGGGCGAGGTCGGCGATGAGGTCGTGCATGCGGCGCGAGCCGAGCAGCTCGGAAGGGTTCGGGGGGATCTGCCCGGCGGGCAGCACGTGCAGGCGCTCCGTCTCGGTCTCCTCCAGCGCGTCCTCGAGACGGACAGCGCCGGCGAGCACCTGGGCGAGACCCACGGCGCCGTCGAGGCCGAACTGGCCGGCGACCATAGGGCGGCGCAGGTCCGCGTCCACGAGGATGGTGGGCTGGCCGGCGCGGGCCATGACGCGGGCCAGGTGCGCGGAGACCACGGACTTGCCTTCCCCGGGGGCGGAGGAGGTGACGACGATGGAGCGCGGGGGGTTGTCCACGTCGATGTAGCGCAGGTTGGTGCGCAGCTTGCGGATCGCCTCGCGGGACCCGAAGGTGCGCAGCTCCGGGAGGGTGCCGTCCTTCGCGCGGTGCAGCTCCTTGGCGTCGGGGAGGACACCCAGCAGTGGGGCATCGACGACTTTCGCGACGTCTTCCGCGGTGCGCAGGCGGGAGTCGTTGCGCTGGCGCAACCAGGCCAGCGCCAGGCCCAGCAGCAGCCCGGCGGCCGCTCCGGCGAGGAGGAACTTCTTGCGGTCGGGGCTGACGGGCGCGCCGGGGGTGATGGCGGTCTGGTAAGTGGTCAGCTGCACGCTCACCGGCGCGTTCTCCTGCCCACCGGTTTCGAGCTGGCGGGCTTCAGCGGCGGCGGCCTCCACCGCGGCGTTGGCGATCTGGGAGGCTTCCTCGGGGCTGCCGGCGGTGGCGGTGACAGTGATGATCGGGGCGTTGGGGTCCAGGGTGACCTGCAGGGATCCGGCGATGGCGTCAGGGCTGGCCTGCAGCCCGAGGTCATCGACGATGGCCTGACCGACGGCGCGGGTGCCGAACAGCGGCAGGTAGGACTGCGCCTTCTCGTACTGGAACTGCATGTTGCCGCTGGCCTGCTGGATGGCGTTGCCTTCCTCGTCCACGCTGGTGGAGGCGGAGACGTAGCCCAGGGCGCTCGCGGAATACAGCTCCGGTTTGGTGTGGGAGTAGCCGTAGCCGGCGGCCGCCCCCAGAACGGTGACGAGCACCAGCAGCACCGCGTTGCGCAGCAGCAGGCGCAGGAAATCTTCGATCGTCATTACAGGATCACCGTCCGGTAGCTAGGGGCCCTGCCCATGGTAGGTCGTGGCGCTTCCGAGTGCGGGCCGTGGGGAGGTTTGTCACCTTGCCTGTCCGGCATTCCGTGCGCTGTTACGATTCATGGGACTCCGCTGTGAACGGCTGCGTGAATTGCCTGAACGCGTGCGCCCGCGGGCGCGCTGAGCGCATACCCGACGGCAGGGCACCAGGGGCTGCGGAGTGCCGTCGTCGAATGAATGGAAGACCGTGGAGCTGCAGAACTACCTGGCCATCCTGCGGGATCGATGGATCTCCGCACTGGTGACGTTCCTGCTGGTGCTGGTGGCCGTCGTCGGCTTCACCCTCATGCAGACGCCGACGTACCAGGCCACCAATCGGCTGTTCGTGCAGACCCAGGCCGGCAGCTCGGTGACGGATCTGAACAGCGGCGTGACCTTCGCCCGCCAGCAGATCACCTCGTATGCGGATCTGGCGACCACCCCGCTGGTGCTGGAGCCGGTGATCGAAGACCAGGGCCTGGATTCCACGCCGCAGCAGCTGGCGGGAATGATCTCCACGACGGTGCCGCCGGAGACGCTGATCCTGGAGATCACGGTCACCGATGAGGATCCGCAGCAGGCCGCGACGATCGCCGATGCCACGGCGGAGAGCCTGCGTGAGCGGGTCTCGGAGCTGGAGAGCAACGGCGAAGACGCCTCGGTGGAGCTGACGGTGATCACCCCGGCGACGGTGCCCACCTCCCCCGCCTCCCCGTCGCTGACGCGGAACCTCGCGATCGGCGTGGTGCTGGGTCTGATGGCGGCGGTCGCGATGGCGATCGTGCGGGACCTGCTGGATAACCGGGTGCGGCGCGCGGAGGATCTGGAGCGCACCTTCGAACGCCCGGTGATCGCGAAGATCCCGTACTCGCGGGACACGAAGCATCTGCCGCTGATCGCCTCGCAGCATCCGCAGTCCGTGCAGGCGGAGGCGTACCGCGATCTGCGCACGAACCTGCAGTTCATGGGCCTGGCGGAGGGAAAGCGCAGCGTGCTGCTGACCTCCTCACTGCCGGCGGAGGGCAAGTCCTCCTCCGCGATCAACCTCGCGCATGTGGTGGCGCAGTCCGGCGGGAAGGTGCTGCTGATCGATGCGGATCTGCGCCGCCCCTCGCTGCACCACTACATGGGGCTCGAGGGCAATGCGGGGCTGACTACGGTGCTGATCGGCGAGGCGGATCTGGAGGATGTGGTCCAGCCGATGGCCACCGACGGCCTGGATGTGCTGACCTCCGGGCCGGTCCCCCCGAACCCCTCGGAGATCCTGGGCAGCGAGGCGATGGAGCAGCTGCTGGCGCAGGCCACCGCGGAGTACGACTACGTGATCGTGGATGCGCCGCCGCTGCTGGCGGTGACCGATTCGGTGGTGCTCTCCCGCCTGGTGGGCGGGGCGCTGGTGGTGGCCCGCAGCGAGCATGTGCGGCGCCACCAGCTGCAGCAGGCGCTCGAGAAGCTCGAGGCGGTGGACGCGAAGATCCTGGGCATCGTGCTGAACCGGGTGCCCACCTCGGGCCGCTCGAGCTACCGCTACAACTACTCGTATGCGACCGATGGTTCGGCGGTGCGGCAGAGCGCGGTGAAGGAGGCCCCGTCGGCCCCAGCGAAGTCCCTCGAGCAGGAAGCCCCGGCGGCCCGCGGTGACTCCACTGGTCGGCATACCGCCCCCGCGGCGCGGGCGGCGGATCCGAAGCCCGAGCCGGAGCCGGATCTGTGGTCCCTGCCGGGGGTGTCCCCCGTGGAGCCAGCCTCGGGCAAGCGCCGCGCGGATGTGGATCTGGCCGGGTATAGCAGCCAGAAGCGCTCCTGGCCGGGCGCGGTGTCGCGAGAGCGGGTGGATCACTGATGTCTGCCGGGTCGGTGCTGGTGATCTGCACGGGCAATATCTGCCGCTCCGCGGTCGGTGAGGCGATCCTGGCGGAGCGCCTGGCGGATCTGGGCGTGGGCGTAAGCAGCGCCGGCACCCAGGCGGCAGTGGATCGCCCGGCGCCGAGCGAGAGCGTCGAGTTCGTGCGCCGCGTGCTGGGCACCGAGCTGGAGCATGTGGGGCGTCAGCTGGACAAGGCCACGGCGGAGGCCGCGGATCTGCTGATCACGATGACCACCGAGCAGCGGTCGTACGTGGCGAAGCTGGCGCCGCGCACGGTGCGGCGCGTTTTCACCCTGGTGGAGCTCGCGAGCGTGCTCGAGCTGCTGGAGGAGGACGCCCGGTTCGGCTCGGTGAAGGAGCTGGCGCTCGCGGCCTCGCGACTGCGCACCCAGCGGGTGTCCGAAGAGCGCGACCTAGATATCCCCGACCCGTACGGCGGCCCGGCTAAGGGGTATGAGACCGCGTTCACGCAGGTGGTGGAGCTCAGCGAGCAGATCAGCGAGGCGCTGCACCGGCATGTGGGGGCGGGCCAGCCTCCCGAGCATACGGACTGACCAGACCACGACGCGACTCTTTCCCCAGGAGCCTCATCATGACAGACCTGCCCTTTCTGCCCTTCGCCAAACCAGACATCACCGACGCCGAGGTGAACGCTGCAGCGGATGCGATTCGCAGCGGATGGCTCACCACGGGACCGTCGGCGAAAGCGTTCGAGCAGGAGTTCGCAGAGTTCCTGGGATCAGATCTCACAGCGATCGCGATCAACTCCGCGACCGCCGGCCTCCACCTGGCTCTCGAATCTCTCGGCATCGGGCCGGGCGATGAGGTCCTGGTCCCCACCTGGACCTTCACATCGACCGCCGAGGTGGTGCGCTACCTCGGTGCAACGCCGATCCTGGTGGATGTTGACCCGGTGACGTTGAACATCGATTACGAGAGTGCGGCAGCGAAGGTTTCCTCTCGTACCCGCGCCGTGATGCCCGTGCATATCGCTGGCCTCATGGTCTCTCCCGAGGCCACTCGTGAGTTCGCCGCGCGTCACGGCCTGGCGGTGGTGGAAGATGCCGCGCATGCCCTTCCTGCTCGCGCGGGCGGCGAGGTAGTGGGCACGGGGGCATCCCATGCCACGGTGTTCAGCTTCTATGCGACAAAGACGATCACCACCGGCGAGGGTGGCATGGTGGTCACCCGCGATCAGGCGGCCGCGGATCGGATGCGGACCATGAGGCTGCACGGCATCTCGCGGGATGTGTTCAACCGGTACTCGAGCCGCACTCCGGCATGGCAGTACGAAGTGGTGGCACCGGGCTTCAAGTACAACCTGTCGGATCCTGCTGCAGCAATCGGCCGCGTGCAGCTGGGCCGCGCAGTGGCCATGCGCGATGCTCGAGCAGAGATCGCTCGCCGGTACACGGAGGCCTTCGCCGATCTCGGTCTGACGCTGCCGGCCGATGCGGCGGAGGGAGATCTCCATTCGTGGCACCTGTACATGATTCGGGTGCCGGATGGTCTGGACCGTGATGACGTGGTCCAGCGGCTCGCGGACCTTGGCATTGGCACGAGCGTTCACTTCATCCCGCTGCATCTGCATCCGTACTGGCAGGATCTGGGCGGTCATCGGCCCGAGGATTTCCCGGTGGCAACCCGTGAGTTCGGTCGCGTGATCAGCCTACCCGCGTTCTCTGCCATGACCGATGCGGAGGTTGAGCGGATTATCGAGGCGGTCAGGATCGTGTGTCGATGAGCTTCCTGCGCAGCTCTGCCGCGAAGCGATGCGCCGACGTCGCTGCTTCCGCCGTGGGATTGCTCATCACGTCTCCGGTGATGCTCGCGGCGTCGGTGGCGGTCCTTGCCACTGACGGGCGCCCGGTGCTGTTCCGTCAGGAGCGGGTGGGAAAGGGCGGCCGCCCGTTCACGATCCTCAAATTCCGCTCGATGCGGAACGATCAGGCGGGGATCCAGGTGAGCTCTGACCGTGATCCGCGGATCACCCGGGTGGGCGCGGTGCTGCGCAAGACGAAGATCGACGAACTGCCCCAGCTGGTCAATGTACTGCGCGGCGAGATGAGCATCGTGGGGCCGCGACCGGAGGTGCCGCGCTACGTGGCGCAGTGGCCGACGGAGCTGCGCCCGCTGATCTTGAGCGTACGCCCGGGCATCACAGACCCCGCGAGCATCGCGTTCCGCCATGAGTCCGAGATCCTGGCGGGCTCCGAAGATCCAGAGACCACCTATGTAAAGGAGATCCTCCCACAGAAGGCGCAGATGTACGCGCAGTATGTGCGGACCCAGAATCTGCGTGAGGATCTCAGCATCGTCTGTGAGACCGTGAAGGCGGTGGTCAGGGGATGAAGATCGGGCTGCTCACGCAGTGGTACGCCCCTGAGCCGGGGCCTGCCGCGCTTCCCGCGGATCTGGCGCAGGGGCTCGCAGCTCGGGGCCATGACGTCAAGGTACTGACGGGGTTCCCCAACTATCCCTCCGGAAAGCTCGCCGAGGGCTGGTCGATGCGCCGCTCCCGCGTCGCAGTAGAGGACGGCGTCACGGTTCACCGGGTCGCGCTCTACCCACATCACGGAGCATCAGGGGCCAAGCGGCTGCTGAACTACGGATCGTTCGGCGCGAGCGCACTGGTGAACGGCTTTCGCAGTTTGTCTGATTGCGATGCCGTCTGGGTCAACTATTCCCCCGTGACAATCGGGGTTCCGATGCTCGCATGTCGTTATCTCCAGCGGGTGCCGATGATGACCCATGTCCTGGATCTGTGGCCGGACACGTTGACGGCGAGCGGCTTCCTGAGCGGCCGCCCAGCCTCTGTCGCGGAGGCGGTGTTGAACCGCTGGTGTGCACAGATGTACCGCGCCTCCGGGTCGGTAGCCTACATCTCACCCAGCGTCGGGGACGTGCTCCGGTCCCGCGGGGTGCCAGCAGAGAAGCTGGAGTACATCCCGATGTGGGCGAACGAGCGCGTGTTCCACACTGCAGGCCGGTCTCAGCGCGATGCTCTGGGGTTTCCAGCGTCGGCAGTGGTTTTGCTCTATGCCGGGACCATGGGAGGCGCTCAGGGCCTGGGCTCCCTCATCCAGGCCGCCTCCAGCTTCTCCACTGGACAGCTCGTGGTGCTGATGGCAGGGTCTGGGACCCATGAGGACGAACTGCGCGATCTGGCGTCCGAGCTCGGCGCCGACAATGTGCGGTTCCTGGGGCGGCGTCCTCCGGAGCAGATGCCGGATCTGTATGCGACCGCGGATCTGAGCTACGTGAGCTTGAACGATCACCCTTTGGCCCGCATGACCATGCCCAGCAAGATCCAGGCCTCCATGGCGTCGGGCTGCGCGCTGCTGGTCGCGGCGCGCGGAGACGCGCGCTCGGTCGTCCTAGACTCTGGCGCCGGGTTCGCCGCCGATCCCGAGGACGACGCCTCGATCGCCGCTGCCCTTCGGGAGGCCATCGAGGCAGGGAAGCCCGAGCTCGCACGGCGCGGTCGCCAGGCCCGCCAGTACTACACCGATACCTTCTCCCTGGATGCGGCTGTGTCCAGGGTCGAACAAGTTCTCACTGCCACCGCCCGAACCCGAGGAGCGCGTTCATGACCACGCACAGCATCGAAGGAGCAACGATCGCCATCACCGGCGGGACGGGGTCCTTCGGCACGACGATGACCCGCAGTCTTCTTGCGCGGGGCGCGGGGCAGATCAACATCCTGAGCCGTGATGAGGCCAAGCAGGATGAGATGCGCAAGGCGCTGGATGATTCCCAGCTGCGGTTCTTCCTGGGGGATGTGCGGGACCTCGACTCGGTCCGCCAAGCCTTCGTCGATGTGGACTTCGTGTTCCATGCGGCCGCTCTGAAGCAGGTGCCGTCGTGCGAGTTCTTCCCGCAGCAGGCCGTGATGACGAATGTGAACGGCTCGCACAACGTCATCGAGGCCGCGAACGCCGCGGGGGTTCGATCACTGGTGATGCTGAGCACCGACAAGGCGGTGTACCCCGTCAACGCGATGGGGATGACCAAGGCGCTGATGGAGAAGACCGCCCAGGCCTTCGCGCGCAACAATCCCGAATCCGGGACCACGGTGTCCCTGACGCGCTACGGGAACGTCATGTACTCGCGAGGATCGGTGATCCCGCTGTTCGTGCGCCAGCTGCAGGAGGGTCGACAGCTCACGGTCACCGAGCCCCAGATGACCCGGTTCCTGATGTCGTTGGCGGAGTCGGTGGATCTTGTCGAGCATGCGTTCCTGCACGCGGAGCCCGGTGATCTGTTCGTCCGCAAGGCGCCTGCGTCCACGGTGGAGACGCTGGCGAAGGCGGTCGCCGCGCTGCTCGGCCATGAGGATGCGGAGATCGCGACCATCGGCATCCGTCACGGGGAGAAGATGCACGAGACCCTGCTGAGCGCCGAGGAAGCTGCTCGGGCCAGTGACGAGGGGCAGTACTTCCGGGTTCCGCTGGATGCCCGCTCTCTGAAGTACGACGTGTACGTCGAGGAGGGCGATCAGGAGCAGGTGCGGATGAATGACTACACCAGCGAGAACACCACGCGCCTGGATGTGGAGGGGACCAAGGAGCTGCTGCTGACGATCCCGGAGATGCGGCGCCTGGTTGAGGCACGCTGATGACGAGCGCACCGGATGGGATCACTCTGCGCACCGTGAGGGCGGAGGACGCTGAGGAGCTTGCGGTCCTGCACCGTGACGCGTTCCCGGATTTCTTCCTCTCATCGCTCGGCGTTCCCTTTCTGCGCCAGTTCTACCTGGGATTCGCCGATGACGACTCCGCGGTGAGCACCGTCGCAGTAGCCTCTGATGGGCGCATCGTCGGGTCGATTGTGGGCACGACCGAACCTGCAGGCTTCTTCTCACGGCTTCTCAAGCGCCGAATCATTCCCTTCAGTCTGCTCAGCGCCCGGGAAGGGCTGCGCCGCCCGTCGATCATCCCTCGACTGCTGCGTGCAGTGCGCTATCGCGGCGGCACAGGCTCTCCGATCGACGGAGCGCTGCTGTCCTCAATCGCCGTGGCAAGCAATCAGCAGGGACGCGGCACGGGTTCAGCGATGATGCGTGCCTGGGAACAGAGCGCTGCTGCCGCCGGGGCGGACAACGCCCACCTGACCACTGATGCCGAGGACAATGATCCCGTCAACGAGTTCTACCAGCGCCTGGGCTGGTTCCTGGAGTCGCAGTACACCACGCCCGAAGGGCGTCTCATGAACCGATACACCCGTTCGCTAGCCCTTCAGCAGGAGGATCAGCAATGACCACCGTGATGACGATCGTGGGGACACGCCCCGAGATCATCCGCCTCGCCGCGACGATCAAGCGCTTGGACCGGACGGTGAACCACGTCCTGGTCCATACGGGACAGAACTACGACTACGAGCTCAACGAGATCTTCTTCGAGGAGCTGGGGCTGCGCTCCCCCGATCACTTCCTGGGGGTGAACACCGGGTCGTTGGGGTCTGTGCTGGGCGGTGTGCTGGAGGGGACGGAGCGGATCCTCGAGCAGGTGAAGCCGGATGCGCTGCTGGTGCTGGGGGATACGAACAGCTGCATCGCCGCGCTGATGGCGGCACGCAAGGGCATCCCGGTGTATCACATGGAGGCGGGCAACCGCTCCTACGATCACAATGTTCCCGAGGAGACGAACCGCCGGATGGTGGATCACGTCTCCGACTACAACCTGGCGTACACCGAGCACGCTCGACGCAACCTGCTGAACGAGGGTAAGCATCCCCGCCAAGTGATCGTGACCGGCTCCCCCATGCGGGAGGTGCTCGCCGATCAGCGCTCCGCGATCAATGCCTCCGATGTACTGGAGCGCCTGGAGCTGACCGAGAAGGAGTACTTCCTGGTCAGCGCACACCGAGAGGAGAACGTCGACTCCCCCGCACGCCTGGGCCAGCTGCTGGACAGCCTCGAGGCGCTGCGCGATGAGTACGGCCTCCCGATCCTGGTCTCCACGCATCCGCGTACCCGCAAGCGCCTGGAGGCGCTGGGCCGTGAGGTGGACGGCGTCACCTGGCACAAGCCGCTGGGGTTCAACGACTACAACAAGCTGCAGCTCAGCGCAAAGTGCGTTCTCTCGGACAGCGGCACCATCGCGGAGGAGAGCTCGATCCTGGGCTTCCCCGCCGTCACGCTGCGCGACTCCATTGAGCGCCCAGAGGCCCTGGACACAGGAGCGATCCTCATGACGGGACTGGACCCCCGCAACGTGCTCGAAGCGGTACAGGTCGCGACCTCTCGCAGCGCAGTGGACGTGCCCGCTGACTACCGCATCGAGAACACCAGCGAGCGAGCCGTCAACTTCATCCTCTCCACGTACCGGCGGTACGGGCAGTGGACGGGGCGGCGGGTGCCGAACGCTCGGGCCGAGGAACAGTGATGACCGCTCTCATCTCTCGCGACAGCCGCCTGTATCAGCGTCTCCGACTCTTCCGCAACGCCTCCTCCCGCCTGCGGGGCCTGCGCTCATTCCCTCAGCCCGGATGAACAACGGCATGGTCGGTCCCCCCCTCAACAGTTCACGCTCAACGGAGCCCCATCGCGCCTCCGGAAGAGAAGTCCTCCTCCTCACCAGCCTCTTCCCGGTGCGCTCGGCCCCGAACAGAGGTGTCTTCATCGACCACCGCATCTCTGCTCTCGCGGCGAGCGGCGAGAAGGCGACCGTCGTGGACCTGGGGTACTCAGTACTCGGCGTCCGCCGGGGCAGCGCCCGTGTGCGCCCGTTGCCGCTGGGAATCGACGTGCTGCGCTTCACCCCGGGAATCCCTTCGTGGCAGTGGCGCCACCTGCGCAGGGGAGACGTGACGGCGGCTATGGTCGCGCGGTACGCCCGACAGCTCGCGCGACAGCTGGACCGGTCCCGATATCGTCTTATCCATGCCCACGGCATGTTCGGCATCCCTGCGGGAGCGGTTGCGCGCGAGCTGTCGCGGATTCTTCGCATCCCCTACATGGTCACCTTTCATGGTTCCGACGTCAACGTGCTGATGCCCCAGCAACCCGAATTGTTCACCGCCACGATCACGGAATCCGCGGCCTCCATCTTCGTGAGTAAGGCGCTCCAGGAAAGAGCCGAGAGCCTGGGGCACCTTCCGACGGGGAATCTCCACGTCATCCCCAACGGCATCGACCCGGCGATCTTCCACTCGAAAGGCCGCCCGGAAGAAATTCCCCTGCACCTGCTGTATGTCGGAAACCTCAACCCGCTGAAAGGAGCTGACCGGCTCCCGGAGATCTGGGAACTCATCCGCGCTGAGCACCCGGCCGCTTCGCTCACGGTTCTCGGCGGCGGGCCGCTCCACACCCGCCTGCAGTCGGCGATGAAAGGCACAGGGACGATGTTCCGAGGAACGGTTGAGCCTCCCGCCGTGGCCGAAGCAATGCGCTCAGCGTTTCTGGTCCTGCTGCCCAGCCGGAGCGAAGGCTGGCCCACAGTGATCCTCGAGTCGTACGCCTGCGGCACACCTGTCATCGCGGCTGATGTAGGAGGCTCTCGAGAAGCGGTGGGAATGTTCGCCCGCACCGTCTCGGAGGGCCCTTCCTTCGAACAGCGCTTCGCGCGGGCGTGTCTCGACATGGTGGCCTCCCCGCCTTCGCCCACCGACCTCGCCCGCCACGCGCAGCAGTTCACGTGGGCGGCGCTCCACCGCGCAGAGGCCGATGTGTACGCCCGGATCACGGAGGACTGACGTGAACGAATACTCCAGGCCGACAGGCGGCGCGCCGTCGCGCGTCGCGACCCTCGTCGTCTTCCTCTACGGCGTCGCGGCCCCCCTGGATATCATCCCGCTCATCGGCGGCAGGAGCGTCGGCTCGCTCGCCGGCGTGGCAGCCATCGCGATCGCCGCGCTCTCCGCCGAGCATTACTCCGACCGGTCACGACCTCTCCGCTTCGCATTGTGGAGCGGGTGCACCCTCCTCTTCGCCGTCGCGGCGATCAGCTCCCTCTGGGCTCCTCCCACCAGTAGCTCATTCGCCCTCACAGTGAGCCTGGCATACTCCCTCGCATCGTTCTGGGCAGTAGCGACATTGCTCCCCTCCCGCCGCCGGACCCTTCTCCACGGGATCATCGTCGGCGAGATCCTCCTCGTCGCCCTACTCTTCCTGCAAGGCGACATCGGTGAGAATCTCCGGCTGTCCTATCAGAACGTCGACGAGAACGTGACCGCCTACACCCTCGCCGTCGGCATCGCCGCATGCATCGTCGCGATGCGCGAGATGTGGTCGTTCGCCCTGTTCGGGGCGGTATCGGCGGTGCTCTCCGGCGCCGTGCTGCTCACAGGATCACGCACTGGTGTGGCCGCCCTCGTTTTGGTGATCCTCGTCGCCGCCCTCGTGCGGGTCCGGCGCGACCGGATCCCGCTCGACCTGGCACTCATCGCATCCGCCGTGGGGGTGATCTGGTTCCTGCGCGGGCTCGCGCTGCGATGGGACGGTCTTCCCGACCGAGTCCGCCCACTGCTGCGCGGTGACCTGGGCTCAGACTCGGGCCGGTCAGTGATCCGCAACGCCTATATGGAGCGCATCGACGAGTGGTGGGTGACCGGCACCGGATACTACGGATCCGCACATTTCCTCAACACCGGAGGTGGGGGCTTCTACGCGTTTCCGCACAACACGTTTCTCAAGCTCTGGGTCGAGACGGGGCTCCTAGGGGTGGCGGCCTTCGGTCTCATCTGCCTGACGACCGCGCTCATCGCAATGCGGTCACCACAGGGGATGCGATGCACCCCGCTCCTGGTCCCCGGCATGATCTTCTCGCTGACGCTCGGCGGAATGGAGCAGGTCTCACTCTTCTGGGTCTCGGTCGCCCTCATAGTGGCGGCCGCTTTGCCCCCGCTCCGCGACAGCGAGTCCCCACGTTCCGGCAGCGATCCTCTTTCACGGCGGTCCTCATCGACTCCCGCACGGCGCGTTGCGGCCGGCAGTCGCGCCTCGAGCGGCTCCCTCACGCTCTGACAGGCTCCGTCATGCTCTTCCGCTGGCTGCACGTTCCGCTGGACGTCCACTCCCCCGCCCCGAGCGCAAGGCATTCGGCGTTGGCGATGGCCGGTTCCATCGCGCAGAGCGTCTCGCGCTTCGTCGTGAACTGGCTGATCGGGCGGCTGGGAGGTCCGTCCCTGCTCGGTCAAGCCGCATCGACCATCGCGTTCGCGCAGTTACTCACGCTGGTCGGCCCGACATCCATCGGGGTCGCTCTCACCCGTGAGCTCGCGAACGCGAGAGGTCAGAAGGATCTTGAACTGCTCGAGGCCCGTGCAGCGCATCTCTCTCGGCGTTCATGGCAGGTGCTCCCCCTTCTCTCGGTCATCGCGCTCTTCGCGTGGCGAGCAGGGGGGAACTCCTGGACCACTGGCCTCGCAGCAGCCTCACTCGTCATGGGGTACAGCCTCTACAACATCACCCGGGGAAAGCTGTACGGACTCGGCAGGCTCCGCCGATCGGCTCTCTGGGACCTCGGAACCAGCGTCGCCCTCATCCTCCTCGTAGCGGTCGCGATTGCACTCTTCGGCGCTCGGCTCGAGATCCTCTTCGCGGTCGCAGCCGTCTACGTCCTCTATAGCCTTATGAACACCAGCGGACACCGGGGCGTGCACGCGAAAACATCCGGCACGGACCGCTTCGTGATCATCGACCTCGTCGGTACCGTAGCGAGCGCCGGATTCCTGCAGGTGTCTATCTTGGCATCACGTCACTGGGGCGGAGAGATCGGGTCCGGTCACTATTCAGCAGCGTTCTCACTCGCATTGCCCGTCTCGCTCCTGGTGCGAAGCGCGACGCAGGTGCTGTACCCCCGGCTGGCGGTCGACTCCGGCGCCTCGGCGGGAGACCGCGCGGCCGTGCACGCATCGGCATTCGCGACCGTGATGGCTGCGATCATCCCGCTCGCGCTGGGACTCATCGGCCTCCTGGGGCCGCAGATCGTCCCGGTGCTCTGGGGAGATCAGTACCGGGCGGCTGTCGCACCGCTGCAGATCATCATCGTCGGACTCACCCTCGCTGGCGTCGCGACCGCGAGCGTGAGCCTCATGACGGTCACGTCAGCGAGAACTCAGGCGGTTGCCACCGCGCTCAGCATCGTCGGCGCGTTGATCGGCGCGGCGGTGTGGCTGTTCGCGGGAGAATCCTGGGGGATCCTTGGAGTCGCGGCTGGATATTCCGCCGGAGCCGGTGCCATCGCGATCGGATGCATGATTTTTGCCCAAGTCCGTCTCGGAGCCCTCATGGGCCCCACTCTCGTGAGAGCCCTGCTCCAGCTCGGCATATTCGGCGGCCTCTGCGTTTGGACCAGCACTGCAGATCATGCCGGGACGCCCGTGTACGCCTCGGGTCTCTTCACGGCCATCAGCGCAACACTCTGGATGATACCACTTCGCCAGCTGCGCGGGCGACACCGCCTCGCCCCGCGCGATAATCAATCCGAAACACGACCCGAAGCGATGAACTGACGGAGGTCACAGTGAGAGTAGCCATCTTCACCACCGCCCACCCCCTTGACGACGTGAGGGTATACAGTAAGTTTGCAAAATCCTTCCGAGAAATCGGGGGGCGCATTAATTGGATCGGTCCAAGAATTACGGCATTCGAAAGCAATACTTTTCGCGATCCGCACATATCCTACCACCTCTATCGAATCCCTGGCGGGAAAGCCGGAAGAATACTCAGCATCCCCCGCGCAGCAATCAGCCTTGCGCGGTTTCGGGGTGCCGACTGGCTTTACTGCCCTGATCCGGACTCGGCCAGTCTCGCCGTCATCCTCCGCCCTCTGCACGGCGCACGAGTCATCTTCGACGTCCACGAAGAGTACCACACCGATCTTCTCAGCCGGTGGGTCGGACAGCGGTTCAGCGCCATGGCAGCGAAGGCACTGACATTCCTTCTGCGCAGGGTGGTCTCCGGGACGACAATTCTCGTGGGGGTCAACGACACCGTTCTCCTGCCATACCGGCGTGCCGCGCGGACTTCTCTCGTCGTCCGGAATTCGGCACCGGACTGGTTTGCGAGCCACGAGACTGGCGCGAGGAAGGAGCACCCTCGGGTGCGCTTCTTCCACGGCAAGGCCACTGGAACGGGCGGCACCCTTCCCGTCCTCGAAGCGCTCACGAAAGTCGACGAGCAGGTCGAAGTCCTCACGTTCCCGTCTGCCGGAGGAGTTGACGGCACGCCCTACCTGCCCGATCTCCAGAAGCAGATCGACCGGCTGGGGGTGCGCGAACAGCTCGTGCTGTCGGAGTCCGTCCCGCATACAGGCATGCCAGTGCTCATGGACTCGTGCGATGTCGGGATGATCGGCTACGGGCGCGAGCTGGGGCGAGCCAGCCTTCCCAACCGCCTCTTCGAGTACATGGCACGGGGCCTCCCTGTGCTCGCACCCGGCTACTCGCCCCTCATCAAGGCCATTCTTGAGGAGCACAAGGCTGGGATCACCTGCGATTTCGAGGACCCTGACTCCATCGCAGAAGCGATGTCATGGTTCGCCACGCATCCAGAGGAAGCCCGTCAGATGGGACGACGCGCACGCGCGGCATTCGACAAGCACTACAGCTGGGCGGCGGAGTTCGCGGCACTGGCCGGTGCCATGCGTTCCACCGAGGCTCACTGAGCCTGGATCAGACGGGATGCGGCACCGTGTCCGGGTCCTCCGGCCGGTACAGCTCGCTGATCCAGAACTGCGTGATCAACACGTCGTCACCGGTATTGGTGATGCTGTGCGCCCATCCGGTGGGCATGTCGACGGCCACGGGCTCATCTCCCGTGACGTCGAGTTCCACGCGGTCATCCGGCGTGCCGAACACCTTGGCGATGCTGATGCGGGCCGTGCCGGACAGCACCACGAACCGTTCCACCTTGCGCAGGTGGTAGTGGTTGCCCCGGGTGATGCCCGGGACCGTGGTCGAGAAAGACGTCTGCCCCTCTCCCCCGCTCGCCCGCGCCGTCTCGACGAACGTGCCCCGCGGGTCAGTGTTCTTCACCAAGGAGATCGCAGGGCGATCCACGAACAGGCGTGCCCGCAGGGTGTTGAACAGATCCCGCTCCAGCGGGTCGGAGAGATCGGGGATCGTCCCGTTGTTCTCGTAGAGGTCTCTCTGTGCGGAGAGGATCTCCCACACCCGGCTCACCAAGATCGGCGTCCCCTGCGGTGCGACCCGGCTGCCTGTGCCGTCTACCGCATCGATGAGCGCCCGGGCCGCCTGCTGCGCATGCAGCAGCGGCACCTCGCGATCCTGGATGTCCGGCTCCCTGCCCGTTGCCGCGAGCTCCACGAACGTCGCCACGAAGGAGTTGTAGAACGGCCGCCCATGCTCCCCGAACAGGTTCGGCAGTCGCACGTCGGTGAAGTGAGCGCCGATTTCATCGGCCCAGCGACTCAGCACCTCCGCCGCGGCGCTCTTCCCGCGCCCGTACGGGGTGTCTAGATCAGCGTGGATTGTGTCCGCGAACACGATGCTGCGCGGGCTCGATCCGGCCAGGACGTTGCGCAGACGCTCCGCGAGCTCGCGGTTGCCGTTCTCCACCACGTCGTCGCGATCACGGTTGATGCCAGCCAGATGGAAGACCACATCGACATCGCACGCGCGATCGGCAACCACGTCCCAGTCATCACGGCCGACGGTGAGGACGTCCTCGATCCCGAGAGCCTGAAGCCGAACGCGAAGATGCCAGCCCAGGAAGCCCTGGGCACCGGTTATGAGGATCGTGTCCGTGGACTTCACGCGGGCGGTCCCTTCTCAGTCGTGGTGTGTGATGGCAGAGCGTCTCAGGCCGAGGAGCCGTCGCCGAACACTTCGTCCGCCAGCGACAGCGTCCGCCGATCCAGCGGGATCTCCCCCGTCCGGGTGCGCAGGGCGGCCTTGTCTTGCACGCCCTCCAGCCACTGGTCGAAGTTCAGTTCATCGGGCCGAATGCACGGCACGGGGGCGTGGGAGATACGCGGGTGCTTGGGGCTGGCTACCTGCTCATCCACGGCGAACAGGTCCTCGTGCAGCTTCTCGCCATGGCGTAGGCCGGTGAAGACGATCTCCACGTCCTTGCCGGACATGTCGATCATCCGCTGGGCCACATCCATGATCCGCACCGGCTCGCCCATGTCCAGGATCATCACCTGGCCATCCTCACCGATCGCACCGGCCTGCACCACCAGCTCACACGCCTCCGGGATGGTCATGAAGTAGCGGGTCACATCCGGGTGGGTGACCGTCACCGGCCCACCTTTCTCGATCTGTGCCTGGAACGTCGGCAGCATCGACCCGCGCGAGCCCAGCACATTGCCGAACCGCACCGAGACGTAGCTTCCCTCATCCTGCTTCGCCGCCCATGCCGTGAGCTGCTCCGCCATGCGCTTGGAGTGCCCCAGCGCGCTCGTCGGGTTCGCCGCCTTGTCCGTGGAGATGTTCACGAAGTGCTCCACGCCCACATCCATAGCGGCCTTCAGCACGTTCAGCGTGCCCAGCACGTTCGTCTTCCACGCCTCGGAGGGGTACTGCTCCAGCATCGGCAGGTGCTTCAGCGCCGCCGCATGGAACACGACCTCCGGGCGGCGGTCCCGGAACACCCGCAGCAGATCATCCCGCTCCCGGATATCCGCCAGCACCGCGTCGCGCGTATCCAGCAGCCCGTGGCCGAAGATCGAGATCTGCGTGGAATGCAGCCCCGACTCATCCCGGTCCAGCATGAACAGCTCACTGGGCCCGAACTTGTGGATCTGCCGGCACAGCTCCGAGCCGATCGACCCGCCGGCACCGGTGACCAGCACCCGCTTACCCGAGAGATAGCCCGCCACCGAGGACAGGTCGATCTCCGCCGGATGCCGCCCCACCAGGTCATCGACCGACACATCTCGCAGGCTGCGGGTGGTGCGGCGCTGCGACAGCGTCTCATTGATCGAGGGGAACACCAGCATGCGCAGGCCCTCCGCCTCCGTCAACTCGTGCACATCCCGCAGGTCCGACGAATCCACCCGGCTGCGTGTGATGACCACGGCCTCAGCGCCCGTCTCGCGGGCGATCCGCGCCATCTGCGCGCCACTGCCCAGGACCTTCACGCCCTGCAGCACGAAGCCCTTCTTCGAGGCGTCATCATCCAAGAACCCCACCGGGCGCAGCTCCGAGAACGGATCGGCCCGCATCTGCCGCGCCACCGAATGTCCCAGATCCCCCGCGCCATACAACAGCACCGGCGTGGCATCCGCCCCCGGCTGCGAGCGCCCCTCCATCAGTGCACGGAACACGAGGCGCGCCGCCCCCATCAGCAGCAGCGCCATCGGCAGCACCGCCAGCACCACGCTGCGCGGAATCACCGCCGTGAAGAACACCAGCGCCACCAGCGGCACCCACACTCCCACCGCGGCGACCGACAGATGCTTCGCCTCATCCAGCGAGCCCACCACGAAGCGGCTGCGGTACAGACCGTTCCAGATCCCCCACAGCACCTGCAGCACGATCGCTGCCAGGGCGATCAGGCCCATGCCCCGGAACACCTCGGACCAGGCCGTCTCCTGACCGATATCCGATAGCAGGAAACGGCTGATCGTCAGGAAAGAAATCGCCACCAGCCACGCCAGAGAATCCGTCGCGATCGCCATCCACGGCGGGAACGGGCGCGTGCGCCGCACCACCGTGGGGCGGGATCCAGCATCGGGCTCAGGGGTGGGGGTGGAGGACATCCGAAACCTTTCATGCAGGTCACCGGCGCATTTGTGCGGAGGAGGTATGCGCTGAGGGCCGGCTTCGGGGACGGGTGAGGGGGCACGAAGCACCGCCTGGCACCTGTCCAGGAGGCTCGCCCATGCTAACCGAGATAACCCACATTCGGGATCCGAAGGTCCGAGGATCCCCTCACAGCACGGGGGGCGCTACCTGGCGTTCACGTGGGGGTTACCTGGGGTGATGGTGTGGGCGCTGGGGGGCGCCGTAGGGTCGGCGCCCGAGGCCGCGCGTGGCATCGGCCACCGAAGACTACCGCCGTCGCGGCACCTGGCATGCTCTACGCACAGTTGCCCCCGCCGTTGACCCTCCGCCTATAAGGAGAGCCGCCGATGACGGGGGCGCCTTCATTCCTGCTGGTCAGCTAGGGGGCTGTCCAGAGAAAGCGTCACCGTCGGCCACCTCGGCGGCGGATGACAATTTAAATTGTACTTTCGCCCGCGGGGCCACCGGAGTGACACTTTCCGGGGCCTGGGGTGCCAGCAGGGCGGGGTAGTGGTCATGCGTTGGCGTCAGCCGGCCCAGTGATAGAAGAACCCGGCGCCGCGGCGGTTGCTGCGGGAGGGTGTCAGCAGACCCTGGCTCTCGAGGCTCCTCAGCACCCGTCCCAAATTCGTGGGGTGCACGCCAAGGATGCTGCCGAGCTCCGTGGTGCTGATCCTCCCCTTCTGTTGGGCGTAATCCACCGCTATCTCCTCCCGGGAGGGCTCGCTGACCACCGCGCCGCTCTCCTGGCGTAGCTCCACGAGCCCACCGTATGCCTCGGCATTCAGTGCAACCCCGGGGCGTGGCGCCTGAACGGGCAGCCCCTCGATCTCATGGCACACCCGCTCGCCCGCGAGCTCGAGCACAGCGAGTTGTTGCACCGTCTGCCGTGCTTCCTCCACGGTCAGCTGCAGCACCGGCGCCAGATCTTCCGGATCCGTCCACCTCTTCTGGCACAGCCGATGCAGCGCCATCAGGGCCCGCAGATCCGAACGGATATCGGGGGTGATGTCTCCGAGCCAGCGGATCCAGCCTTCGTCGGCCCGTTCCGCCGCTAAGACCGTGCGCACCATGACCCCGTCGACCTCATCGATCACCGGTATGGGGTGACCGGCCCGGATCATGTCCCCGAACATGCGGTCCACCCCCACCCCCTGCCGCTCGGCGATCCGCAACGTCGCCAGCAGCTGACTGAGGTCCTTGTTCCGCGAGACCGGTGGATGATTGATGATGTTCTCCGGCCGCACCCCACCGAAGAACCCTCCCGGACTGGTCACTCGTACGGTGCGACCGATGTGCTCCACCGTCGTCGGCCGCGTGTCGATCCACTCCCGGTGCGCCAACCCGTTGACGATCGCCTCGCGCAGCGCCCGCTCCGGCACCGCCCGCGTCCTGCCGATCACCAGGCCCTTCATCAGGTGGATCTCCGGGTTGTACGAGCGCGCGGCCGTGAACACCGCCGCCAGTTCCTCCAGCAGTGAGCGGCCCTCAATGTTCACTCGCTCCTGCGTATCCGCGCCCGCGGCCGGGCGGCGCATGTAGTCCAGTGCAGGAGTAGCGCGGCCCACGAACAGCAGCGCACCCGCGTTCGTGAACGTCCCGTCATCGTGCACCGCTCCGAGGCGTCGCAGCAGGTCAACTTGAGGGGCCTGCGCCAGCTCCTCGGATCGTGCATCCCCTGCCGCCTCGAGGAAATCCCGGGCGATCTGGATTGCGACCGGCTGCGCGCGATCCACCGCCACCCCGCTGGACTGAGCGGACCAGTCGAAGCCCCAGCTGAACGCTCGACGCTCATGCCAGGAGGCCGAGTCGATGTCCTGGCATTGATCCCCCACCCGCCAGGTGATGCGGTTCTTCCAGCGGATCGGCTCCACCGCCGGAGGGCAGCGGATCACCAGCACCCGCACGCCGCGGATCATCACCGGGTGTATCGACGTGGTGTACGCCTGCTGGAGCAGCTGATAAAGCCGCACCTGCAGCCAGTCCTCGTTCAGAGCCGTGCCAATGACCGTGCCGTCATCGGCTACGCCGAGAATCAACGCTCCCCCACCCGGCGTGTTCGCCATGCACGCGACCTCCGGGGCCAGGGCAGTCGCGGCGGCGTCGCTCTGATCCTCACCCGGCAGGATCTCCCCACCGCGGCCCCGGCGGCCGGTCTCCTCCTTGAAGTCAACCTGGCGTCGCTCGGCGGGGAGGCGGCCTTCGTCGAGGGCCGTGAGGACCTCATCGAGCTGGTCAGCGACGGGGTCGATGCCGAAAACTGTCACGAGGGGCCTCCTGGACGGCGGATGACAATTAATCCTCGGAAAAATTGTACCTTGGGGTGTGGGAGGTGATGGGGTGACACTTTTTGGGGGTGACAGGGTGCAGCGGGTGGACCCAGAGCCAACCTGACCTGCACCTTCATCAGGTTATCCACAATCGGAGCCGCGCTGCGTGCGCGCTCCTGTCGCCTTCGTAGACTGCTGACATTCAGCGTTCCGAGCAGAGCAGGCGAGGGGAGGTGTCCGTATGACCGTCCGTGTTGACGTGGAGCCTGCCCTCCTGCAGTGGGCTGTGGACCGCGCCGGGTGGGATGCCGAGACCGCTGAGCGCCGCGCCCCGAAGCTTGGCGCCTGGATGGCCGGAGATGTGCAGCCCACCCTGAAGCAGCTCGAGTCCTTCGCTCAGGCGACGCACGCCCCGTTCGGACTGCTCTTCCTGTCCGAGCCACCCGTGGAGAACATCCCCATCCCGGACATGCGCACCATCGGCAACGCCCGTCTGCGGCGGCCGTCGGCCGATCTGCTTGACACGATCTACCTGTGCCAATCCCGGCAGGACTGGTACCACGGCTGGGCGCAGGAGATCGGCCTGGACGAGGTCGCCTTCGTCGGCTCCGCGACGACGCAGACCGCACCGCACCTGGTCGCTGCGCAGATCCGCGACGTGCTGCACTTCGACCTTCAGGGGCGCAGCGCGTTCGCCAGCTGGGAAGAGGCGCTGCGGCGCCTGATCGACCGGATCGAGGGCATCGGCGTGCTCGTCATGGTCAGCGGCATCGTCGGCTCGAACAGCCACCGAAAGCTTGCCCCCGAAGAGTTCCGCGGTTTTGCTCTGGCGGACCCGTACGCACCCCTCATCTTCGTCAACGGTGCGGACACCAAGGCCGCTCAGATTTTCACCCTGATCCACGAGCTCGCTCACCTATCCCTGGGTTCGAGCGCTCTCTCGGACGCGGCGATGACCGCCACCTCCGGCCCCGAGGAAGAGCTGTGGTGCAACCAGGTCGCCGCCGAGGTGCTCGTGCCGCTGACGGCACTGCGCGCGGACTATCGCGGTACCGTCGCTGAGGGGGAACTGGAGCGGCTGGCCAGACAGTACCGGGTGAGCACTCTGGTGGTACTCCGGCGGATCCACGATGCCGGATTCCTCACGAGGGATGTGTACTGGAAGCATTTCACCGAGGAACGCGCGCGGGTCATCAAGCTCCTTGCGGGAAGACGCAGCAACGAAGGCGGCGGGAACTACTACCACACCCAGCCTTTACGCCTGAGCCGCAGGTTCGCCCAGGCAGTCCTGAACAGCACTCTCGAAGGGTCCACCACATACCGGGACGCTTACAAGCTGCTCGGCACGAAGAAGCAGTCGACCTTCGAGAACCTCGCTGACGAGCTCGGAGTGGCGTGATGTACCTCGTCGACGCCAATGTTCTCATCGAAGCGAAGAACCGCTACTACGCCTTCGACATCGCGCCCGGCTTCTGGGAGTGGGTCCACGAGGCCCATCAGAATGGCCTAGTCGGCAGCATCGAAGCAGTCAGGAATGAACTTCTCCGGGGCGATGATGACCTCGCCGACTGGGCCCGGGTGCACACTACGTTCTTCCGTCCCATCGACCAGGCCACGGCACAGCACTTTGCCCCGCTCAGCCAGTGGGCCAGCTCCCGTAACTTCACGTCGGCCGCGCTGACCGGCTTCACGGGCGACCACGCGGACTTCCAGCTCGTCGCGCACGCCCGCGCGCATGGACACACCGTCGTCACTCACGAACGGTCCAGCCCGCACTCTCGCAAACGAGTACTGATTCCCGATGCCTGCATGGCTATGGACGTGAGCACCTCAGACACCTTCCAGATGCTCCGCGCAACAGGTGCGCGCCTGGGCTTGCTCTGAGCTCAGTCATGGACGGGAGTCGTCCGCATTCTGCGGGGGCAATACCGCTCGTCGGTCAGTTGACCTGGCTTTCCTCCAGCAGCTCTGCCCAGATGTCCTGCATGGTCGGCGGGGTGAAGCCGGTGGCCTGGATGCGGGTGAGGTCCAGGGTGGAGTGGGCCGGGCGTGGGGCCATGCCGGGCTTGTCCTTCGCGTACTCGGCGGTGCTCACTGGAGTGACGCGGGACCCGTCGTGCCCCGTGCGCTCGAACACCTCGCGGGCGATCTGCGCCCAGCTCATCGGCTCCCCCGCGCACGTCACGTTGTACGTGCCACGCTCGGGGCGGGCCGTCAGCACGTGATCCACCGCTGCGGCGAGCACCCCCGTCGTGGTCAGTCGGCCGATCTGATCATCCACCACCTGCGGGTCCACGCCCTGCGCTGCCAAGCGCGCCATCGTCCCCACGAACCCGCTGCCCGGGGCGACCACCCAGCTGGTGCGCAGCACATAGTGGTCCGGCAGCGTCGCCACCAGCTGATCGCCCGCCGCCTTCGTCTGCCCGTACACGCCCAGCGGGCTGAGCGGCTCCGCCTCGTCATGCAGCTCCGCGGTGCCATCGAACACGTAGTCGCTCGAGACGTGCACCAGCGTGGCCCGCTGCGCACGCGCCGCCTGCACCAGGCGCCCCACGCCCGTCACGTTCGTGGCCCACGCGGCGCGCCGACCCTCCGGTGTCTCCGCCGCATCCACCGCGGTGTACGCCGCGGCGTTCACGATCACGCCGTAGGGGGAGAAGTCGAAGGCGTCCACGCTCGCGGGATCAGCAATGTCCAGCTGCTCGCGGCCCACGCAGTCCACATCGGCCCGCCCCGCCCACCGCTCAGCGAGGGCGCGGCCCAGCTGTCCGCCCGCGCCCACCACCAGGGTTCGGCGCGGCGGCACCGGCGTCACCTCCACCAAGCGCGGATGCTCGCGGTCCTTCGCGGACAGCTCCGCCTCCTCGAGCGGCACCGGCCACGGGATCGCGACCGTCTCATCGGCCAGATTCAGGAACGTGTACTGCTCCTGCGCCGCCTCCGACCAGTGGTCATTGACCAGGTAGGTGTACGCCGCCGGGGCCTCGAGCGTCTGGAACGCATTGCCCACCCCGCGCGGCACGAACACCGCCACCCCCGGCGTGATCTCCGTGTGGAACGTGGCGCCGAACGTCGGGCCCTCACGCAGATCCACCCAGGCGCCGAACACGCTGCCCGTGGCGACCGACACGTACTTGTCCCACGGCTCGGCGTGGATGCCGCGGGTCACGCCTCGCTCGGCGTTGAAGGAGATGTTGTTCTGCACCGGACCCAGATCCGGCAGACCTGCGGCCAGCAGCTTCTCGCGCTGCCAGTTCTCCTTGAACCAGCCGCGCGCATCCCCGTGCAGGGGCAGGTCAAGAACCAGCAGGCCCGGGATCGGCGTGCTGTGAACGGTGGGAGAGCTCATCGGTTCCTCACTGCCCCGTGCGGGCGTACTTCTGCTCCGTGGCCGCCTTCTGGCCGCGCCACCAGTCCTCATGCTCCCGATACCAGGCGACCGTATCCGCGAGGCCCTGGGCGAAATCGCTGTAGCGCGGCTCCCAGCCCAGCTCCTCACGCAACCGCGTCGCATCGATCGCATAGCGCAGATCGTGGCCGGGCCGATCCGGGACGTGATCGAAATCCTCGGCGTCCCGACCGAACGCCTCCAGGATCATCCCCACCACCTCACGGTTCGACAGCTCCCCGTCGGCCCCGATCAGGTACGTCTCCCCGATCCGCCCGCGGTCCAGAATGTCCAGGACCGCCCGGTTGTGGTCATCCACGTGGATCCAGTCGCGCACATTCGCGCCCGCCCCGTACAGCCGCGGACGGATCCCGTCGATCAGATTCGTGATCTGCCGCGGAATGAACTTCTCCACGTGCTGACGCGGCCCATAGTTGTTCGAGCAGTTCGAGATCGTCGCTGCCACTCCGAAGGACCGCACCCACGCCCGCACCAGCAGGTCACTGCCCGCCTTCGTGGCCGAATAGGGGCTCGAGGGGTTGTACGGAGTGTGCTCGGTGAAGCGCTCCGGCGTGCCCAGCGGCAGATCCCCGTACACCTCATCGGTGGAAACATGATGGAACCGCACATCATGCCGCCGCACCGCCTCCAGCAGCGTGAACGTGCCCTCCAGGTTCGTGCGCAGGAACGGAGAAGGATCGGACAGCGAATTGTCGTTGTGGGACTCGGCGGCCAAGTGGATCACCGCATCGACCTGCTTCACCAGGGAATCCACGAGGTCCGGGTTCGCGATATCGCCCTCAACGAAGGTGACGCGATCCTTCGGCAGACCATCCAGCGAGGCCCGGTTGCCCGCATAGGTCAGCGCATCCAACACCGTCACCGTGTCCGAGGTGTGCTCGGCGACGTGATGCACCAGGTTCGCGCCGATGAAACCGGCACCGCCGGTGATCAGCAGGTGGCGGGGGGTGGGGGTCATCGGGTCTCCTCTCGCTCCAACACATCCAGCAGATACCGGCCGTACCCGGACTTCACGAGCGGCTCGGCCCGCTCGCGCAGCTGGTCGGCGCTGAGGTAGCCCATCCGCCAGGCCACCTCCTCCGGCGCACCGATCGACAGGCCCTGGCGCTTCTGCACCGTGCGGATGAACTCCCCCGCCGCCGCGAGATCATCGAACGTCCCCGTATCCAGCCACGCCGTGCCGCGCGTCAGCACCTCCACCTGCAGGTTCCCCTCCTCCAGGTACGTGCGGTTCAGATCCGTGATCTCCAGCTCCCCACGGGCCGACGGCCGCAGCGCCTTCGCCCGCTCCACCACCGTGGAGTCATAGAAGTACAGGCCCGGCACCGCCAGATTCGAGCGCGGCTGCTGCGGCTTCTCCTGCAGGGACACGGCCTTCCCATCGGCCCCCACCTCCACCACGCCATACGCGGTGGGGTCCGCCACCCGGTAGCCGAACACCGCCGCGCCCTCCACCTCCAGGTGGCGGCGCAGCTGCGTGCCCATGCCGTGGCCGTAGAACAGGTTGTCGCCCAGGATCAGCGCCGCGCGGTCACCGCCCAGGAACTCCTCGCCCAGCACGAACGCCTGCGCGAGGCCATCGGGCGAGGGCTGCGTGGTGTAGCGGATCGAGATGCCGAAGCGATCCCCGTCCCCCAGCACGCGCTGGAATGCATCAGAGTCCTGCGGGGTGGTGATGACCAGGATCTCCGTGATCCCCGCGAGCATCAGCGTGCTCAGCGGGTAGTAGATCATCGGCTTGTCATAGACCGGCATCAGCTGCTTCGAGACGCCGATCGTCAGCGGATGCAGGCGGCTGCCGGTCCCCCCGGCCAGGATGATTCCTCGCATACCGGTAAGTATGGCAGGGGCGGCCCCGGCGGGGGGGGGGGCGGGGGCGGGGTCTCTCAGAC
>NZ_JALLAL010000025.1:0-41025 GCF_023062615.1 Brachybacterium sp. Marseille-Q7125
GCACCACCCCGTCACCCCGCCACCTTCGCCACCCCGCGAGGGAGTCATTCCGAGCCAGAAAATGGCTCGAAATGACTCCCTCGGCGGGATGATGATGGGGGTATGACCGCTCCCGACGCCCCCGCTCCACATCCTGACGCACCGTCCCCGCGCGACCGCGCCGCGCTCATCGCGGACAATCGCGCCAACTGGAACGACCGCGCCGCAGTGCATGAAGCCTCCGGCTATGGCATCGCCCGACTGATCGAGGACCCCACGCACATCACCACGGAGGTGCTGCAGGACCGCGAGCGCCTGGGCGATCTGGCCGGAAAGGACGTCATCCATCTCCAGTGCCATCTGGGTACGGACACCGTGAGCCTGCAGCGGCTGGGGTCGGCCCGTACCGTCGGCCTGGACCTCTCCCCCGAGGCGATCACGCGAGCCCGGCGCATCGCCCAGCAGGCCGGGGCGGACATCGAATACGTCGTCTCCGACGTGTACGCGGCGCGGGAGGCGGTCACCGGGGATTTCGATCTCGTCTACACCTCGCTCGGGGTGCTGTGCTGGCTGCCGGACGTCGCCGAGTGGGCGCGGGTGGTGGCGAGCCTGCTGCGGCCCGGCGGGCGGTTCCTGATCCGCGATGACCACCCGATGTTCATGACCATCGGCGAGGACGTGTCCACCGGGTTCCGTATCGAGCAGCCGTACTTCCAGCAAGAGCAGCCCCAGACCTGGGACGATGACGCCACCTACATCGAGACCGCCGAGGACGCCCCGGAGATCACCCACACGGTGAGCCATGAGTGGAACCACTCCATCGGGGAGATCATCACCGCGGTGCTCGACGCAGGCCTGGTGCTCGACTCCTTCGAGGAGACCGAGACCGCCGCGTGGATGCCCTGGCCCGAGCTCATGGAGCCGCACGGTCCCGGGTACCGGCTACGGGACCGCCCCGAGCGCCTCCCGCTGCAGTTCGTGCTCACGGCGCATCGGCCGGACTGAGCGTGGCGCCGCTCCTCAGCGGTCAGAGACCCACCGTGCCACCGAACGCACATACGCCCCGTACTGGTCCGCTGCCGGGGGGACCGCGGAGACGAGAGCGTCGAGGTCCACGGCCATGTATTCGTGCGTCAGCACGTTGCGCAATCCCACGCTGGGCTTGAGCGATCCTGCGAGGTCTGCGGAGATCGCGCCCGTCCGTGCAGCGAGGTCACACGACGCGCGATAGTCACCGGGGATCTCATCCCGGTGGCTGCTCGCGATGTGCTGGTTGATATCCGTCGCGCAATCCACCAGCTGCGTCATGATCCGCTCGAGCGCGCGGAGCGCGAGGCGGTCCGTCTCAAGGCGCTCTCGCGACACCGGGCCGAGCGCCTCGAGGTCTTCGAGGAGCTCATGCATCAGGCTGAGCCGTCGGGTGACCACAGCGCTGGAGAAGTCCCGAGGAGTCATCGAGCAAGCCTCTCGAGCTCGGCGTCGCGGAACTTCTGCGTGTCGATGAACTCGCCCCATGCTGCGATCTGCGACAGAACGAACTTCTGCGGCGTGCTCTCCACCAGGATCTCCCCTCCGCCGAGCGCCGCGTAGCGCGCCACCGGGTTCGCGCCCTCAAGACTCATGACGTCCACATGGTCTCCGTAGCGCTCCCCGAAGGCGTTGACCACCTCCAGGTGGGGGCGATGACGTCCATGAGTGAAGGAATAGGCGACATCCACGTCTCCGGCGCGGTGCGGGTCCCGTCGGGCGCTGCCGAAGAGCACCAGCAGATCAATGTCGCGCTGGGCGCAAAGCGCTGCAAGCCGGCCGTTCTCCCGGTCAGCGAGCACCTCCTGCAGCGTGCGCATCACGGACATGCATCGAGCCTACACAGCGTCGATAGCGCACAGAGTGGTCGCAACCTACAGACGGCGAGCAGGCCGGACAGGAGCACCGGAGGCGGCGGGAGCGCAGCGGCGGAGCCCTCAAAGTTCTGGGACATACGCGGACGCTCAGCCCGTGTCGGCCGCCATCGGATCACCGCGCGTCCAGATCCGGTCGCATCAGCGTCTCGGCGAGCAGGCGATGCCCCTCGGCCTCGAACCGCTCGTCCCCCACCTGGTGCGCCCACACCGCGGTGCCCACCGCCTCGCGCAGCAGATCGATCGACCACTGGGTTCCCTGACGCGGATCATCCCCGTATCCGGCGAGGAACGCAGTGGCGAGCGTCGGACGCTCTCGCCACTGTCGCACGGTGAGCCGTGCAAGGTCCGTCTCCGCAGGCCGAAGCGCGAAGCGTCCCATGTCGATGACGCGAAGGCGCTCCTCGTCCATGAGCCAGTTACGCGGCTGGAAATCTCCGTGGCACGGCACGACATCGCGCGGGGACGGCTGCCAGGACGCGAGGATCTCCTGCACCCGGGCCTCGATGCTCGGGGCGATCCGATGCTCGCCGTTCAGCCAGCGCAGGCTGCGCTCCTGCTGCTGAGCCTCGTAGTCCACGTCCGGCGTTCGATGCTGCCGGTGGAGGAGCCGCAGCGCTTCGCCGGCCTGACGGTAGGTCTCCGGATCATGCTCGACGGCGGTCCCTTCCACCAACTCCCCAGGCAGGTACGTGGTGATGAGGAGGTTCGCCCGGCGATCCGCCGCGACCATACGTCCGATGAGCCCGGCGGACACGAGCGGGCCCGTCCAATGCTCATGCGCGGTGATCTCCCGACCGATGTGGTGGTTCTTGGGCCCCGCGGCTTTCACCACGAACTGACGGTTCCCGTCCCGCACATGCAGCACGACGGTGTCCACCAGGCCCCAGGACATGTCCGCCACCAGTCGCGGCGCGTCCAGGTGACGCCGTACGACGCGCTCGTGGTCGGTCGTCAACCGGCCGCCGTGCCAAGCACCCGTCACGTCCATCCTCCTCAAGCCGCTCAGAACAGGATCGTCGCCAGCTCGCTCACCTGCCGGTACCCGGCGGCAGCGTAAGCGCGGCGGGCGGGCTCGTTGAAGTCGTTGACGTACAGCGACACCTGCGCGGCGTGGTCGCGGCGCACGGCGCGGGTCAGCTCAGCCATGGCACTGCGGCCGATGCCGCGGCCGCGCGCCTCGGGCCGGGTCCACACGCCGTGGATCTGGGCGACCGGGCCGAACAGAGCACCGACGTCGGCCTTGAACAGCACCTGCCCGTCCTCGATGACGACGTAGGTGCGGCGCTGGCGGATGAGCTCGCCGACGCGCCGACGGTAGCCGCGCCCGCCGTCGCCGCGCAGCGGATCCACGCCCACCTCTTCGCGGAACATCGCCACGGCCGCGGGGAACACGAGCTCCGCCTCCGCATCGCGGGCGGCGCGCAGCCCTGCGGGCGGCAGGACGGGCAGCTCCGCATCGGGCATGGCGGCCAGCAGGGGCTGGCTCCACCGGTACTCCCGGACATTCGGCCCCCACCACTGCGCCACGCGCTCCCACAGTGCCTCGATGGCGCGGCGCTCCCCCACCATGGAGCTGCAGCGTCGGGTGCGCCCAGCCAGGTATCGGCCGAACTCGGTGAGCGCCTGCTGGTTCGCGGACAGCGGGGAGGTGTTCACCCCGTTCCACAGCAGGCCCTGCGGAGCGCTCTCTTCGCCGCTCGCGACGAACTCCTGGCCGAGCGCCGTGGTGTGCGCGACCTCCTGCAGGCGCGCCCCGGCGAGGGCATTGATCAGGGGATCGCGCAGCGCGAGCTGCAGCGCAGCGTCCGCACCGGCGGGGCGGATCGCACGGACCCTCCCGGCGCGGCGGAACACGACGTGCTCAGCTCACAGAGACCGAGGGCGCGCCGGATTCGGCGTCCTCACCCATCTCGGCGGCCAGGCGGTTCGCCTCTGCGAGCAGAGTCTCGACGATCTCGGACTCCGGCACGGTCTTGATGACCTCGCCCTTGATGAAGATCTGCCCCTTGCCGTTGCCGGAGGCGACCCCGAGATCCGCCTCGCGGGCCTCGCCCGGGCCGTTGACGACGCAGCCCATCACCGCGACGCGCAGCGGCACCTCAAGGTGCTTGAGACCCTCGGTGACCTCCTCGGCGAGGGTGAACACGTCCACCTGGGCGCGGCCGCAGGAGGGGCAGGAGACGATGTCGAGCTTGCGGGGCTTGAGGTTCAGCGACTGCAGGATCTGGTTGCCGACCTTGACCTCCTCCACCGGCGGGGCGGAGAGGGACACACGAATCGTGTCGCCGATGCCCTCGCCGAGCAGGATCCCGAAGGCGACGGAGGACTTGATGGTGCCCTGGAAGGCGGGGCCGGCTTCGGTGACGCCCAGGTGCAGCGGCCAGTCCCCTTCGGCGGCGAGCTGCCGGTAGGCCTCGACCATGATGATCGGGTCGTTGTGCTTCACGGAGATGCCGAAGTCGTGGAAGTCGTGCTCTTCGAACAGGGAGGCTTCCCACTTCGCGGAGGCGACGAGCGCCTCCGGGGTGACGCGGTCGCCGGTCATCATGCGCTGGTCGATCGACCCGGCGTTCACGCCGATGCGCAGCGCGGTGCCGTGGTCCTTCGCGGCCTTCGCGATGTCCTTCACCTGGTCATCGAAGCGACGGATATTGCCGGGGTTCACGCGCACTCCCGCGCAGCCCGCTTCGATCGCGGCGAACACGTACTTGGGCTGGAAGTGGATGTCGGCGATCACGGGGATCGGGGACTTCGCGGCGATGGCCTTCAGCGCATCGGCGTCCTCTTGCCGGGGGCAGGCCACGCGCACGATGTCGCAGCCAGCCGCGGTGAGCTCCGCGATCTGCTGAAGGGTCGAGTTGATGTCATGCGTGGGGGTGGTGGTCATCGACTGCACCGTGATCGGTGCATCGCCGCCCACGGCGATATCGCCCAGCTTGACCTTGCGGGTCTTCCGCCGGGGGGCGAGGACCGGCGGCGGGGTCTTGACGGTGGGGATGCCGAGGCTCACGGAAGTCACCCCTCCATTATGGCGGCGACTTGCGGGCTCGTGGCGTCAGGTGCGACACCTCCACCGCACCTGCACGGCCCGGTCCCCGGGGAGCGGCCGACGGGTGGGCGCGTCCACCTCAGGGAAACAGCGTGATCGGCTTGACGATGTCGGCGTAGACCAGCAGCAGCGTCATCACGAGGAAGAACAGGGCGACAACGTTCGTCAGCGGCAGCATTTTCGACATGTCCACGGGCCCGGGGTCGGGGCGGCCGCGCAGGCGGGCGATCATCCGTCGGATCCCTTCGATGAGGGCTCCCAGCACGTGCCCGCCGTCCAGCGGCAGCAACGGAATGAGGTTGAACACGAACAGCGCCATGTTCAGCGAGGCGAGGATCGAGATCATCGTGCCGGCCTTGGCGCGCAGGTCGAAGCCCGGTTCATCGGCCGCGGCGACCTCTCCGGCCAGGCGCGATACTCCGACCACTCCGAGCGGGCCGTTGGGGTCGCGTTCCTCGGGGCCGAAGGCCGCCTGCCCCACGTCGATGAGGCGCATCGGCAGGGTGATGACGAGCTGGCCGGTGCGGGTGAAGGCGTCCCAGGCGAGCGCCGGCACCTTGAGCGGGGACTGCCGCACGAGGTCCGGGGTTCCGGCGACGCCCAGGAATCCCACCTGCTCGGTGACGAGGTTACCGTCCGCGTCGTGGACGGCCTGGCCGTTCTCATCGAGCACCGGACGGTCATCGACGATCATGGTCGCCTCGAGCTCGAGCCGCTCCCCGTCGCGGTCGACGACCACGGGGACGGTGCGGTCCTCGGCAGCCCGCACCGCGGTGGTGACGTCCTCCCAGCGGCGGATGTCATGCCCGTCGATCCGCACCAGGGTGTCGCCGGGGCGGATCCCCGCGGCGAGTGCGGGAGCCTCGGGGCGGCCCTCGCAGGAGGCATCCGGCGGGGCGTCAGCGGGCACGACGCACTGGGAGACGGACTGCACGGTGGGCGTGATGGCCGGCAGGCCGATTCCGCTGACCAAGATCGCCATGAACAGGATGGACAGCAGCAGGTTCATCGTCGGTCCGCCCAGCATCACCACGAGCTTCTTCGGGACCGACAGCGCCACGAAGGTGCGGTGGGCGTCCTCGGGGCCGTACAGCGAGGACTCGTATTTCTTGGCGTCCTCGCTCATCTCCGTGACCTGCTGCAGCAGCCCGGTGGAGTCCTCGCGGACCGTCCCCTCGGGGTCGCCCTGGTGCGGTGGGTACATGCCGATCATGCGGATGTAGCCGCCTAGCGGGATGGCCTTGAGGCCGTACTCGGTCTCCCCGCGGTGGCGGGAGAACAGGGTGGGGCCGAAGCCAATCATGTACTGGGTGACGCGCACGCCGAACAGCTTCGCGGGGACCAGGTGGCCGATTTCGTGCAGGGCGATCGAGAGCGCGAGCCCCAGGCCGATGATGAGAATCCCCAGGAGGAACAGCAGCATCTCAGGCCTCCGGAGTAGAAAGAGCAGACCGCGCGGCCGCGCGGGCCCACCCCTCGAGGTCCAACAGGGCACGCACCCCGTCGGCCGGGGTGACACGGGGACGATCCGGGTCCTCGAGCACCCGGCGGATCAGCGCGGTGATGCCGAGGAAGGGCAGGCGCCCGGCGAAGAACGCCTCGACCGCCTCTTCATTCACAGCGTTGTACACGGCCATCGCACCAGCCCCGGCGCGGTGCGCGGCACGGGCGAGGGTGATCGCATCGAAGGTGTCCTCGTCGACCGGTTCGAAGGTCCAGGACTGGGCGGACGAGAAGTCGAGCGCCTGCGCGAGGCCGGGCAGCTTCTCGGGGTGGGCGAGGGCCCAGCCGATGGCGTGACGCATATCCGGGGGGCTGGCCTGCGCGATCGTGGAACCGTCCACGAGGGTCGCCATGGAGTGGACGATGGACTGCGGATGGACGGCCACCTGCACCCGCTCTTCGGGGAGGTCGAACAGGTGGCAGGCCTCGATGACCTCGAGTGCCTTGTTGACCAGGGTCGCGGAGTTCGTGGTGATCACGCGGCCCATCTGCCAGGTGGGGTGGGCGAGGGCCTGGTCGGGGGTGACGTCCGTGAGCTCCTCGCGGCGGCGGCCGCGGAAGGGGCCGCCGGAGGCCGTGACCACGAGATGGTCGATCTGGTCGTGCCGCACCCCGGCGAGGGCCTGCGCGATCGCGGTGTGTTCGGAGTCCACCGGCAGCATCTGCCCCTCGGCGGCGGCGCGGGTGACGAGCTCCCCACCGACGACGAGGGATTCCTTGTTCGCGAGCGCCAGGCGCGCCCCGGAGGCGAGCGCCGCCAGGGTGGGCAGCAGGCCGATCGAGCCGGTGATGGCGTTCAGCACCACGTCCCCGGCGCCGAGGGACCCGGCGAGGGTCTCGACGGCGTCGGGTCCGGCAGCGAGCTGCGGGGCGGGGATCCCGGCGGCGCAGGCGGAGCCGATCGCGGCCTCGACAGCCTCAGCGCGCGCGGGGTCGGAGACCACGACGTGCTCAGGTCGGTGGTGCAGGACCTGCTGGGCGACGAGCTCGGGGCGGTTGCCACGGGCGGCGAGGCCGTGCACGCGGGCCACCTCGGGAAAGCGGTCGATGACCTCGAGGGTCTGGGTGCCGATGGATCCGGTGGAGCCCAGCAGCACCAGGCGGCGCGTCGGGCTGTGCGGGGTGGTGGCGACCGCGCGGGCGGCAGGGTTCATCGGCGCGGGGGTGCCGGTCACGGCACGGAAGCCATCACGTCCGCGACATGGTCGAGGTACACATCCACCACGGCCTCGCGGTACCCGTCCGGGCCGCGGCGACGCCCGAAGGCGGCGCGGCGCACATCGTCCACGCTCATCGCATGCCCGTCGGTGAAGTAGGCGATGAGCTGGTCGCACAGGGCGTCCACATCCGCCCGGTCGTAGGCGGGCTCGCCCTGCGCGGCGGGGGCGAAGCGCTCCCCGGCCGGACGTTCGAGGCGCTCCTTGAGGACCTCAGCCCGTTCGGTGAGCTGCGCGATCCAGGCCTCCTCGCCCTGCTGGGCGATGGCGTCGTCGCGGGCCTGCAGCGCGAAGGCGTCGGAGAGGCGATCCAGTGCCTCATCCACCACGCGCATGTCGTAGCCGCCGCGCTCGGTGCCGAAGCTCGCCGCGGTGATATCGGCGCCGCTGAAGCTGCCGTCGCGGCCCTCGTAGGCGCTGCGGGCGCGGGCCAGGAACTCGTCCACTTCATGCATGTCGTAGCCGATGCTGAAGCGCGAGACGCGGTCGAAGGATGTGCTCACCAGTGGTCCTCCCAGGGTGCTGTCGGTGTCACTGTAGCGGGGCAGGTCGGGACGGGGTCGGAGGCACCGCCGCTGTGACGCGGATCGTCGGTCACTCCTCGGCCGCGGCGACCGCTTCGACGCGGGCCACGCGGGCCTCACGGTCGGCGCGGTGCTCGTCGGTCTCGATCACCTCGGCGGCCAGCTGGCCGCAGGCCCCGTCGATGTCCGAGCCGCGGGTGTCGCGGATGGTCGTGGAGATCCCATTGCTGCGCAGAGTCTCCACGAAGGTCTTCTCCACCTGAGGGTCTGAGGCGGTCCACTTCGAGCCCTTGACGGGGTTCAGCGGGATGGGGTTCACGTGCACCCAGTGCGCCCCGCCCTGCGCGATCAGGCGATCGGCCAGCAGCTGGGCGCGATGCTGCTGATCGTTGATGTCCCGGATCAGCGCGTACTCGATGCTGACGCGGCGCCCCGTGGCCAGGAAATGCTCATGCGCGGCGTCGAGGATGTCGTCGATGTCGTAGCGGGTGTTGATGGGCACCAGTTCATCGCGCAGCGCGTCATCCGGGGCGTGCAGGGAGACCGCGAGCGTCAGCGGGATGCCTTCGGCGGTGAGCTTGCGCACCGCCGGTGCGAGGCCCACCGTGGAGACGGTGATGTGACGGGCGCCCATCCCGAAACCCTCCGGGGCAGGGGCGTTCAGGCGTCGGCACACCGCGGCGACGGCCTTGTAGTTCGCCAGCGGCTCCCCCATGCCCATGAAGACGATGTTGTTCACGCGGCCCGGGCCTCCGGGCAGCTCCTCGCGGGAGAGCAGGAGGTTCGCGATCCGCACCTGCTCGAGGATTTCCGCGGCGGAGAGGTTGCGGGTCAGCCCCATCTGCCCGGTGGCGCAGAACGGGCAGTTCATCCCGCAGCCGGCCTCGGAGGAGATGCACAGCGTGGTGCGGTCGCTGTAGCGCATGAGGACCGACTCGACCATAGCGCCGTCGAACAGGCGCCACAGGAACTTCTGGGTGGCGCCGTGGTCGGCGCTTTGGCGGGACACCTCCGTGAGCAGGCGCGGGAAGAAGCGCTCGACGAGCTCCTCGCGGCGGTCGGCGGGGAGATCGGTGAGGTCCGACGGATCGGTGGTGAAATGCTCGAAGTAGTGCACGGACAGCTGCTTCGCGCGGAAGGCGGGCAGCCCCATCTCCGTCACTGCGTCCTGCCGCTCGGCGAGGGTGAGGTCTGCCAGATGTGCGGGCGGCTTGCCGCGCCGGGTGGGGCGCAGCTGCAGCTGGCCGGGGGCGAGGGCGACCTTCTGCCCGGGGATGGCCTCGCGGGAGAGATCGGGGTTCGCGCCGGCACCGGGCCGACGGGGCGTCTCGGGGGTGCTCATGGCAGCAGAACCTCCAGCATGAGATAGGTGGCGGGGGCGGCCAGCAGGATCGAGTCCACACGGTCCATGACACCGCCGTGCCCGGGCAGCAGGTGCCCCATGTCCTTGATGCCGAGGTCGCGCTTGAGCAGCGATTCGGCGAGGTCACCGCAGGTGGATACGAGCACGAGCATCACGCCGATCGCGACTCCCGCCCACCAGGGCATGCCGAGGGCGAGGGTCGCCACGGAAGCGACCAGCGTGATCCCCAGCAGCAGGGAACCGGCGAAGCCTTCCCAGGATTTCTTGGGGCTGATGGAGGGGGCCATCGGGTGCTTGCCCAGCAGGACACCGGCGATGTAGCCGCCCACGTCGTTGCCGATCGGCCCCAGGATCGCCAGCAGCACCAGCAGCGGCCCGTCGTCGCGCTGCATGAGCAGCAGCAGGAAGGATCCCAGGAACGGGATCCAGGTCAGGGTGAATACTCCCCCGGCCACATCACGCAGGGCGGACAGGCCCATCGACTCGCTGATGCGCCACAGGATCAGTACGCACACCGCCACGGCGGTGGACAACAGCAGCCCCGGTTCGGCGAGGACCACGGTGGAGACCACCATCCCCACCACTCCCACCAGCAGCGGCACGGCGGGGACCGCGAGGCCGCCGAAGGACAGTGCGCGCACCAGCTCCAGCACGGCCAGGACCATCGCGATCGCAGCGACGACGGGGAATGCCTGCGGGAGCACGAACAGGGAGGCCAGCAGCAGGGCCAGCAAACCCAGACCCACAGCGATCGCGGCCGGCAGGTTGCGGCCGGGACCGCGACGACGCGGTGCACGCCCAGGATCTGAGGTGGGCATGGCATCGACCGCCTCAAGCGGGCTCGAGGCGGTCGACGATGCAGCGGGGCTCATGCGCGGGGCGCGATGCGGTTCAGAGGGTCTCGAGCTCGGTCTCCTTGGCGGCCAGGGCCTCGTCCACCTGCTCGCTGTACTTCTTGGTGATGGACTCGAGCTCCTTCTCCGCGCGGGTGCCCTCGTCCTCGCCGATCTCCTTGTCCTTGACGAGCTTCTCGATGGCCTTCTTCGCGGTGCCACGAGAGGCGCGCACCGCGACCCGGCCGTCCTCGGCCTTGGTGCGTGCGAGCTTCACATAGTCCTTGCGGCGCTCCTCGGTCAGGGCCGGCAGCACAATGCGCAGGGTGTCCCCGTTGTTGGTGGGGTTCACTCCCAGGTCGGACTCGCGCAAAGCGGTCTCCACACCGGACATCGCGGACTTGTCGTAGGGGGTGACGATGACGGTGCGGGCCTCGGGGAACTGCAGGGAGGCCAGCTGGTTCAGCGGGGTGGGGGCGCCGTAGTACTCGACGGTGATGCCCTGGAACATGGCGGCGTTGGCCCGGCCCGTGCGGATGGTGGTGAACTCCTCCTTGGTCACCTCCACGGACTTCGCCATCTTCGTTTCGGCGTCCTTCAGGATGCTGGACGTGTCGTTCACGGGGTTCTCCTCAGGTGTCGGTGGTGGATCGTCGGTGCGGGGCGTCCGCCAGGGGTGTCTGTCGTCCATTGTCCTCCACCGTGGCGGACGGGGCGAGGACTGCCGCGCTCAGGCCGTGACGACGGTGCCGATGCGGTCCCCGCGCATCGCCCGGGTGATGTTGCCCGGGGTGTCCAGGCCGAACACCATCATCTGCTGGGCGTTGTCCATGCACAGGCTGAAGGCGGTGGAGTCCACGACCTTCAGGCCCTGCTGGAGGGCGTCGTTATAGGTGACGTGCTCGAGCTTCGTGGCATCGGGGTTCTCGCGGGGATCGGAGTCGTAGACGCCGTCCACGCCGTTCTTGGCCATGAGCACCTCTTCGCAGCCGATCTCCAGGGCGCGCTGCACGGCGACGGTGTCGGTGGAGAAGTACGGCATGCCGGCACCGGCGCCGAAGATGACCACGCGGCCCTTCTCGAGGTGCCGGACGGCGCGCAGGGGGATGTACGGCTCGGCGACCTGGCCCATCGCGATGGCGGTCTGCACGCGGGTGGAGACGTGGCGCTGCTCGAGAAAGTCCTGTAGGGCCAGGCAGTTCATGACGGTGCCGAGCATGCCCATGTAGTCGGCGCGGCGGCGGTCCATGCCGCGCTGGGACAGCTCGGCGCCGCGGAAGAAGTTGCCGCCGCCCACCACGATCGCGCACTCGACACCCTGGGCCACGCCCTCGGCGATCTCCCCGGCGATCCGGGAGACCACATCAGGGTCCACACCCACAGCGCCACCACCGAAGGCCTCGCCGGAGAGCTTCAAAAGGACCCGACGTCCGTCCTGCTTCTTGGGGAGAACGGGGATCGGCGAGGTGATCGTCTGGGTCATGGGTGTCCTTCCGCGCGGGGTCCTCGGTGAGGATACCGGAGCGGCCCCGCACCGATGGTGCGGGGCCGCGTGCCGGTGGCCACGCTCACGCGCGGCCGGGGTGCTGCGGGGGTCGGTCAGCTGCCGACGCGGAAGCGGATGAAGCCGGTGACGGTGCCGCCGGCCTCCTCCACCACCTTGCCCACAGACTTCTTGTTGTCCTTGGCGAAGGCCTGATCCAGCAGGCAGTTCTCCTTGTAGAAGCCGTTCAGGCGGCCCTCGACGATCTTGGGCAGGGCGGCCTCGGGCTTGCCCTCGTTGACGGCGGTCTCCTGAGCGATGCGGCGCTCGTTCTCGACCACATCGGCGGGGACCTCGTCACGGGAGAGGTAGGTGGGGGTGAACGCCGCGATGTGCATCGCGATGTCCTTGGCCACCTCGGCGCCGGCCTTGTCGGTGGCGACCAGCACGCCGACCTGCGGGGGCAGGTCCTTGTTGGTGCGGTGCATGTACTCGGTGACGACCTCGCCGGACAGACGGCCGATGCGGCGCACCAGGATCTTCTCGCCCATGGAGGCACCGGCATTGGTGAGCGCCTCACCGAAGGGGGTCTTTTCGAGGTCCGCGGGCTCGGAGGCGCCGGACTCGACGGCGGCGGCCACAGCCTCATCGCCCAGGGCGACGAACTTGCTGTTCTTGGCGACGAAGTCGGTCTCGGAGTTGAGCTCGACCAGGGTGCCGGTCTGGCCACCCTCGGCGTCGCGCACGTCGACGGCGATCAGGCCCTCCGAGGCGGAGCGGCCCTCGCGCTTGGCGATGCCCTTGAGGCCCTTGACGCGCAGGAGCTCGACGGCCTTGGCCTTGTCGCCGCCGGCCTCATCGAGCGCCTTCTTGACGTCGAGCATGCCCGCGCCGGTGGACTCGCGGATCTCCTTGATGTCTGCTGCCGTGTAGTTGGCCATGTTCCTCTTCCTTGTGGGAGGTGCTGCTCAGGGGGCGGGGCGCGGTGGCGCCCCAGAGAGGGGTCCGGGGACCCCGGGATGGGGCCCGAGGACGACGGTATCGCCCTCGGGCCCGCGGGTCACTCGGCGGTGGGAGCCTCGGCGGGCTTCTCCTGCTCGGACTTCTCGTCGGCCGGGGCCTGGTCGGCGGGGGCGTCCTGGGCCGGCTTGTCCTCGGTCGAGGCGACGGACTCCTCAGCGGGGGCGTCCTGCTGCTGGACCTCGGACTGCTTGAGCAGCTCCTGCTCCCACTCGGCCAGCGGCTCAGCGTCCACGGCGGAGACGTTCTTCTCGCCACCGGAGGAGGCGCTGTGGCGCTCCTGCAGGCCGGCGGCGACGGCGTCGGCGATCACGCGGGTCAGCAGGGTGACCGAGCGGATGGCGTCGTCGTTGCCGGGGATCGGGTAGGTGATCTCGTCGGGGTCGCAGTTGGTGTCCAGGATCGCGACGACCGGGATGCTCAGCTTCTGCGCCTCGTCGACGGCGAGGTGCTCCTTGTTGGTGTCCACGACCCACAGGGCGGAGGGAGCCTTGCCCATGTCGCGGATGCCGCCGAGGGTCTTCTCGAGCTTCTCCTTCTCGCGGCGCATCATGAGCAGCTCCTTCTTGGTGCGGCCGGAGGAGGCCACATCGTCGAAGTCGATCTGCTCGAGCTCCTTGAGGCGGTTGACCCGCTGGGAGACGGTCTGCAGGTTGGTGAGCATGCCGCCCAGCCAGCGCTGGTTCACGTAGGGCATGCCCACGCGGGTGGCCTGCTCCTGGACGGACTCCTGGGCCTGCTTCTTGGTGCCGACGAACAGCACGGTGCCGCCGTGGGCCACGGTCTGCTTGACGAAGTCGAAGGCCTTGTCGATGTACTCGAGCGTCTGCATCAGATCGACGATGTAGATGCCGTTGCGCTCGGTGAAGATGAAGCGACGGACCTTGGGGTTCCAGCGACGGGTCTGGTGGCCGAAGTGGACGCCGCTCTCCAGGAGCTGGCGCATGGTGACGACTGCCATGATGGTGTCCTCTTGTCTTCCGATCCTGGGCTCGCGCGACGCGCCCGGTGGGCGTCCGCGGTCCTCGCGCAGGACCTGCTTTCTCGGTTCTTCCCCCGCCACCGGATGGTGCGGGGCCTGGTGCCCGGGTGGTCTGCCGCCCTCGCCGCCGCCCGGATGCGGGTGGTGGGTCAGGACCGATGGCCGACGAGCCCTGGTGGGCACGC
This sequence comes from Brachybacterium sp. Marseille-Q7125, assembly GCF_023062615.1. Lineage (NCBI taxonomy): Bacteria > Bacillati > Actinomycetota > Actinomycetes > Micrococcales > Dermabacteraceae > Brachybacterium > Brachybacterium sp. Marseille-Q7125. The sequence continues at coordinate 14,043 of NZ_JALLAL010000025.1, forward strand.
GAAGTCATCCGGACGGACCGGATGCTGCGGCGAGTCTATCCGACGCTGGGCTCGCCGTGCGCGCGTGATGCGTCACCTGTGGGCGGGTGCCGGGGTGACCGGTGGCCGGGTGCCGGGTGCCGGGGCGACCTCTCCTCCACAATGCCCCTTCATCCACAATCCGGGCGGCACGGCAGCGGAGCCAGGCGCCGGACCGGCAGGCTCTCGGCATGACTGCACCACATGCTCTCCCCCGTCCTCGCACCCTGCTGCGCGCCGTCCTCATGGGTCTGGCGCTCGTCATCTGTCTGCTGCCGTCAGCGGCTCTCGCCGATGGCGTGGACGGTGCCGATGGCGTGGGCGGTGCCGATGGCCTGGGCGGGGCGGAGGACTCACCGGCATCGTCGGCGCGGTGGATCTGGCCGCTTGTGCCGCGGCCGGAGGTGGTGCGGGGTTTCGAGGCACCGGAGAGCCGGTATGGCCCCGGGCATCGAGGGATCGACCTGGCCGTGCCCGCAGCCGGGGCATCCGTGCGCGCGGTGGAGGACGGGGTGGTGCGCTTCGTGGGGATGGTGGCGGGGCGCGGGGTGGTCTCGGTGACGCATGCCGACGGGCTGATCTCGACCTATGAGCCGGTGGCAGGGACGGTCCGACGGGGTCAGCAGGTCCAGGCCGGGGACGTGCTGGGGACGGTGGAGCCGGGCTCGGCGCCGGGGCACTGTCCGGGGCAGCTGTGCATGCATCTGGGGGCGCGGCGGGGTGCGGACTATGTGGACCCCTTGCTGCTGCTGGGGATGCGAGGGCCGAGCGTGCTGCTGCCCTGGAGCGGCGGGGCTGGCGCGGGCTCTGGTGTGAGCGCAGGGTCAGGCGCTATCGCGGGAGCGTCGGGGCCTGCGGCGGGAACGTCGAGGGGCGTGGCGGGAGCAGGGTCAGGCGCGCGGGTGGGCTTGCTCGACGGTGCGGCGCAGTCGCTCGGCGCTGACATGCGTGTAGATCTGGGTGGTGGCGAGCGAGGAGTGCCCGAGGAAATCCTGGACGCTGCGCAGGTCCGCTCCGCCTTCGACGAGGTGGGTGGCGGCGCTGTGGCGCAGCGTGTGGGGGGTGATGTGGCGTTCGACCCCGGCGGCGGCGGCATGCCGGTCCACGAGGGTGCGGACGGCCCGATCGCCGAGTCGGCCTCCGCGCACCCCGAGGAACAGGGCGGGGCCCGCGGTCGCGGCTGATGCATTCTCCAGGACGACGGGCCTGCCCTCGCGCACCCAGCGCTCCACTGCCTCCACGGCGAGGCGGCCGACGGGGACGATGCGCTCTTTGTCGCCCTTGCCGCGCACGCGCACGGTGCGGGCGGTGGCGTCGATGCCCGGCAGGTTGAGTGCCACCAGCTCGGAGACGCGCAGGCCGGAGGAGTAGAGCAGTTCGAGGACCGCGGCATCGCGCAGCTGGATCGCCTGCGCGAGCGGGTCCTCGGCGGGGCGGTCCAGAGAGTTCAGCGCGGCCACGGCCGGGGCCCCATTATTCGCCGGGATCCGATTATTCGCCGGGGTCCCATTATTCGAGGTCGACCGGGTTGTCCCGGCGTGGTCCCCTCCAGGGTGTTGGCTGTGTCTGTCGCTGTCCGCAGCTCCATTCTCGCCCGCGGCTCCGTTCTCGCCAGCGCTGCTTTCCCCTGCCTGGTCGAGGAGCTGCTTCGCCTGCGCCCCAGTGAGGACGGCGGGCAGGTGGCGGCCACGCTTTGGGGCACGCAGCCGCCCGCCGACGTCATGCGGGATCCGCCCGGTGGCGGCGAGCCAGGTGGTGAAGGTACGGGCTGCCGCAGCAGAACGGGCGAGCGTGCTGGCACTTGCACCGGTCTCGGCGCGCGCACCGAGCCAGGCCCGCAGGGCGGTGACGTCGAGCTCTGCCAGGGGGATCCGCTCCTGGTCGCGCAGGTGGGTGAGCAGTCCCGCGGCCTCGCGTCGGTAGGCCCGCACGGTGTGCTCGGAGCGCCCGCGCTCGAGCCGTAGGTGCTCGATGAAGGCGTCGAGCACCGCAGCCTCAGGCTGCGAGGGCGGCTGAACGGACGGTGCGGGCATGACATCCAGTCTCCCGCAGACCGTTCCGCGAAGACTCTCAGGACCGTGCCCGGGCGCGTCGGACCCGGCCCCCGGACCGTTCCACGTGCCCCATCAGATCCAGGCGAGCGAGTGCCGCCTGGACATCGACGGGACTGAAGCCGATCTCCTGGGCGATGCGCTCCGCAGAGAGCGCAGAACGTGGCGGGACCGCATCCAGCACGCGCCGATCCGCCGGGGTCAGCAGATCCAGTGCATCTTGGCGGGCGAAGGCCCCCTCCCCTGCCGCCGGTCCGCCTGGCAGGAGGTCCTGCACGTCCTGTCCTTCGGTGATGAGCACGGCCCCGCGCTCGCGGATGATCCGGTGGCAGCCGGCGCTCGCCGCGGAGGTCACCGGGCCCGGGACCGCGCCGACGGGACGGGAGAGGTCATCGGCATGGCGCGCGGTGGACAGCGCTCCCGAACGCCAAGACGCCTCGACCACCACGGTTGCCTGAGAGAGGGCGGCGATCAGCCGGTTGCGTGCCAGGAACCGCCAGCGCGTGGGCGCCGTGCCCGGCGGGGCTTCACTGACCAGCAGGTGCCGCTCCCGGATGCGTTCGAGAAGCGTCGTGTTGCCGCGCGGATAGAGGCGGTCCAGTCCCCCGGCGAGCACCGCGATCGTTGCGCCATCGGAGGCGGCGAGCGCCCCACGGTGGGCGGCGGCGTCGATGCCGTAGGCGCCGCCGGAGACGACAGTGCCGCCGTGTGCGGCGAAGGCTGCGGCCAGCGACCCGGCGGTGTCCTCGCCGTACGGGGTCGAGGCGCGTGAGCCCACCAGGGCGATGCTCCGGGGCGTGATGAGCTCGTCGAGGAGTCCGGGCCCATGCAGCCACAGGCAGTGCGGAGCGGTGTGCTCGAGGTCCCCGAGCATCATCGGCCATTCCTCATCTGCGGGGGTGATGACGCGGATGCCGCGTCGCTCAGCATCGGCGAGCGCGCGCGGCAGGTCCACGACCTTCAGGCGGGCACGCCAGCGGGCCAAGGCTTTCGCGGCGCGGGAGCGGTGACTGCCGGGGGACGGATCTGCGGCGTCGCTCGGCAGGGTGCCACCGAGGGCCTCGAGCAGCTCATGATCGGTGGCCTCCCGCGCGGCCTCGAGGGCCGCTGCCGGCCCGAGCACGGAGCGAGCCAGGTGAGCGACGGGGTCGGAGGGTTCGGCGATCAGCGACCAGGTCAGGCGCGCAGTCCGTTCCGCGGCTGCCGCGGTGCGGGAGCTGCGGGTGTCGATGGCGGAGCTGGTCATCGTCGGTCTCCTTCGCGCAAGGTGAGGGCGAGGCCGATGTGATCGGCCGCGGGGGCGTCGGCACCGGCGAGGTCCGCGAGAGTCCAGGCCAGGCGCAGCACCCGGTCATGGCCGCGCAGGGTCAGGCGGCCCTGGGCCACCGCGTGCTCGAGGAGGCGGCGTTCGGCCGGGGCGGGGGCGAACTCCCCGCGTAGCAGCGGTCCGGGCAGATGGGCGTTGGTGGACCAGGGCCGTCCGGCATAGCGGGCTGCCTGTCTCTCCCGGGCTGCGGCGACGCGCGCCGCGATCGCCGCACTGGGTTCGGTGTCCTCACCTGCGGTGCGGTGGAAATCGGCCGGCCCCACGTGCAGGCGCATGTCCACGCGGTCCAGGACCGGGCCGGACAGCCGCGAGAGGTAGCGGCGGCGCTGCAGCGGGCTGCACGAGCAGTCAGCGCCCTTGCCCCACGCCTTCCCACAGGGGCACGGGTTCGCGGCCAGTACGAGCTGGAAGCGGGCGGGGTACCGGGTGACGCTGCGGGTGCGATGCAAGGTGACGTCCCCGGTTTCGAGGGGTTCACGCAGCGCCTCTAGCACGCGGGCGGAGAACTCCGGGGCCTCATCGAGGAACAGCACCCCGGCGTGGGCACGAGAGATCGCACCGGGGCGAGCGATCCCGGCCCCACCTCCGACCACAGCAGCGGCGCTCGCGGTGTGGTGCGGGCTCTCGAACGGGGGTGTGCGCAGCAGGCCACCGCGCGCGTCGAAACCACCGGAGAGCGAATGGATCGCGGAGACGGCCAGAGCATCCTCGGTCCCCAGCGGGGGCAGGATTCCCGGCAAGCGGGAGGCGATCATGGTTTTGCCCGCCCCGGGCGGGCCCACCAGCAGCAGGTGGTGCGCACCGGCGGCGGCGACCTCCGCGGCAAGCCGCGCCTGTGCCTGCCCGATCACATCGGCGAAATCCGGACTATGTCCGCCCGGCACGTCACCGGTCGCGGTGTCCTCACGCACCGCGGAACCGTCCTCACGCGGGGCGGCGCCCCCGGTGCCCGGGATCTCCTCCCGGTCCGGGGGCGGAGGGATATCAGCACCCCAGCGCAGCAGCAAGGTCGCGAGGTGCTCGGCCCCCTCCACGTCCAGGCCCTCCACGAGCTGCGCCTCCGGCAGGTTGCCAGCGGGGACCACGGCCCGCCGTGCCCCGGCGTCACGGGCGGCCAGCAGGGCGGGAAGCACCCCGGGGATCGGGCGCAGAACCCCGTCCAGCCCCAGCTCCCCCAGCAGCACCGTGTCCGGGGGCGGTGGCTGCGGCAGATCCTCCTGCGCGGCGAGGACCGCCACCGCGATCGCGAGGTCGAACCCGGACCCGTGCTTAGGCTGCCAGGCCGGGGAGAGGTTCACCGTGATGCGACGCTGGGCCAGATGCAGACCGCAGCGGGCCGCAGCGGCGCGCACCCGATCCTTGGCCTGCAACGTCGAGGAGTCCGGCAGGCCCACCAGCGCGAAGGCGGGCAGGCCCGGGGAGACATCGGCCTCGACCTCCACCATGGAGCCGTCCAGGCCTGTGAGGCTGACGGACAGGGTGCTGGCGTGCCCCATTCAGCCCACCGCCCGTAGATGCTCAAGCGTGAAGGTCCCTTCGGGGTGGGCGTGAACGGCGATCACGTCGATGCGCACATCGCGGTGCGGGATCTGCTGCTCCATGAGGTACTGCCCGGCCAGCAGGCGCAGACGCCGCAGCTTCTGGCCGGTCACGGCGGCCTGCGGGACGCCGGTGACGAAGCTGCGGCGGGTCTTGACCTCGCAGAACACGAGGGTGGTGCCGTCCAGGGCGATGATGTCCATCTCTCCGTGCCGCAAGCGCACATTGCGTTCGATGATCTGCCAGCCCTGGGCGGCGAGGCGTTCGGCGACCAGCTGCTCGCCGACGGCGCCGAGTTCGCGGGTGCTCATCGCCCGCACGGCCCGCGGGGGTGTCGCGGCGGTGGGGTCTAGGGGCTGCGGTGGGTGCAGTCCGGCGGTCGGGGGCTGGGTCTTCGTCAGTGCATCCATGCCCGCCAGCGTGGCCGGAGCGGGGCACAGTGCGATAGGTCACCGCTCAGATTGTGGATGACGGGGCATTGTGGAGGAGAGGTCGCAGCGCCCGGCTCCCGCGCCGCTCGATCCCTGTACCGCAGCCCCGACGCTGCCCGTCGGGCCGTCAGGGCAGGGAGAGATCCTGCTTGTTGAGCTCCTCGATGTTGACGTCCTTGAACGTCACCACGCGCACGGAGCGCACGAAGCGGTTCGAGCGGTAAATGTCCCACACCCACACATCGGCCAGGCGCAGCTCGTAGAACACCTCGCCGCCGGCGGAGCGGACCTGCAGGTCCACCTGGTTGGCGAGGTAGAAGCGGCGCTCGGTCTCCACCACGTAGGTGAACAGACTGACCACGTCGCGGTATTCGCGGAACAGCTGCAGTTCGAGATCGGACTCGTAGTTCTCGAGGTCCTGGGAGCTCACCGACTCTCCTCCCTGTCGTGCCCAGACGGCGGGGCCTCCCACAGTACGCCAGGTGCAGGCCCTGCCGAGCCCAGGCGCCAGGAGCGCCGATGCTGGGCGTGCGGGCCCAGGCGGTCGATCGCCTCGCGGTGCACCGCCGATCCGTAGCCCTTGTTCGAGGCCCAGCCGTACTCCGGCGTCTCCTCAGCCAGCTCGGCCATCCGCGTATCCCGCGCGACCTTCGCCAGGATGCTCGCCGCGGCGACCGATGCGCAGTCCCGATCGGCCTTGACGCGCAGCTCAACGTGCGGCACCGTGCCCTCCGCGGCGGCGAGCACGGGGGTGAGGACATCCACGCTGCCATCGAGCAGGACCGCATCCACCTCCCCGGTCTGCTCCTCGATCTGCGCGAGGGCGCGCAGGGCGGCGCGGGTGAGGGCGGTGACGATCCCGGCCTCGTCGATCTCCTCCGGTCCGGCCCAGCCGACGGCGGTCGCGAGGGCCGCATGCTGAATCGGTTCGATGAGCGCTTCGCGGCGCCGGGCAGTCAGGGCTTTGGAGTCGCGCACGCCCTCGGGCAGCGCAGAGACCGTGCCGTCGCGGATCTCGATCGCGCAGGCCCCCATCGCGACAGGACCGGCGAGCGCACCGCGACCGACTTCATCGATGCCCACCACGATGCGGCGGCCGGGGCCGCAGCGGGCCGCGAGCGTCAGCTCCGTCGTGAGGTCGGGGGCCGCAGCGCCCCTCACGGCGACTCGGGGATGTCGGCGAAGGCATCCTTGCCGCCGCTCAGGCCGGACCAGCGATCCATCGGCCAGAACACGGTGACGGCGCGGCCGGTGATGTCGGCCTGATCCACGAAGCCGTTCTCCCCGTGGTGCTCATGCCAGGCGGAGTCCGCGGAGGCGTGGCGGTTGTCGCCCATCACCCACACCTTGCCCGCGGGCACGGTGACATCGAAGGGGACCTGGCAGGGGGAGGTGGCGGGGTTGATGTACGGCTCGTCGACGAGCACGCCGTTGACCTCGAGCTGCGCCCCCTCCTCGGCGCAGACCACGCGGTCCCCAGGCATGCCGATCAGGCGCTTGACCAGGTGATCCTGGGAGGGATCGGGGGCCAGACCCACCAGCGACAGGGCCATCAGCACCCGCACCCGCGGGGTGGGGTTGTCGGTGGCGTCACCCGGGATCCAGTCGCCGGGATCCTCGAAGACGATGACGTCGCCGCGCTCGAGATCGAACACGCCGGGGCTGAGCTTGGAGACGAGGATCTTGTCATCCGTCAGCAGGGTGGGGTTCATGGAGGCGGAAGGGATGTAGAACGGCTGGATCAGGAAGGTCTTCACCAGCACCGCGATGACCAGCGCCACCACCATCGTCACCAGGGTGTCCAGCCACAGCGGCAGCCGCGTGCGGCGCTGCTCGCCGTCTGCAGCGTCCTCGAGCTTGGCAGCGTCCTCTGCGCTCTCATCCCACGGATCTGCCGGGTCCGCGAAGCCTGCCGGGGCGGTCGAATCTGTGGCAGCGGTGCGTCGGTCAGCGGCGACGGTCTCTGCGCCTGCAGCATCCGCAGGATCCGCCGTCTCCGGGATCTCGGAGTCGGCGGTGCGGTGCTGATCGGGCGCGTTCATCGTCGGGATCTTATCGGCCGAGCCTGAGTCTCAGAGCTCACCGGCACGCGACAGTGGCCACACCACTCGATCGGCGCGGCCCATCACACGCTCGACGGGGATCATGCCGCCGCCTGGTGCACCCAGCAGGTGGCGCGAATCGGTGGAGTCGGCGCGGTTGTCCCCCAGCACGAACACACGCCCCTCAGGCACCTCGAGGTCGAAGGTGATCTCGCTGGGCGCAACCCCGGCAGCGAGGTACGGCTCCCCGATCGGCTCCCCGTTGACGGTGATGCGTCCATCGGCTCCACAGCAGGTCACGCGGTCACCGCCGATGGCGATGACGCGCTTGAGCCAGAACCGGCCGCCCACGGCGCCGTCGGCACCCTCCTGCCCCTCCCCCGTGGTGGGCTCGAAGTACCCGCGGCCGTCGAAGACCACCAGCTCTCCCCGCTCAGCGGTACCGCGTGCGGTGCGATCCACGAGCACCACATCCCCCGGCTGGACGGTAGGAGCCATTGACGCGGACGGGATGTGGAAGGGGCGCACCACGAAGGTCCGTACGCCGAACGCTGCCACGAGCACCAGCACGACGCAGACGGCGGCGGCCACCAGCAGGTGGGGCCGCCGCCGTCCGAACATCGTCGCAGAGCGCATCCGATGGATCAGGAGTGCTCGCGCTTCTCCCGGATACGAGCCTTCTTGCCCGTGAGGTTGCGCAGGTAGTACAGCTTCGCGCGGCGGACGTCTCCGCGGGTGACGACCTCGATCTTGTCGATGGTCGGGGCGTGCACGGGGAACACGCGCTCCACACCCACGCCGAAGGACACCTTGCGCACGCGGAACGTCTCCCCCACGCCGTGGCCCTGGCGGCCGATCACGTAGCCCTGGAAGACCTGGATACGGGAGCGGTTGCCCTCGATAACCTTCACGTGCACCTTGACGTTGTCGCCGGCGCGGAACGCGGGAAGGTCCTCGCGCAGCGAGGCCTTGTCGAGCTCGTCGAGCTTCTGCATGTCTGTTTCTCCTGCCCTCCGCCTCAGGTCGGACGGCGTCGTTCGTCGGCCACCCTGGCGGGGGCCTCGCGGAACCGTGTGGCCGGCCCGGGCGTGCCCGGGTACCGGTGTGCTGGGCCTCTGGCGGCGACTCCCATCGCCACGGACCTGCCCGACCGCTTCTCGCGCCCTCCCCTGAGGCAGAGGGACGCGCGGTGCGCACGAGGGGTCATTCTGTCAGCGCGCCCGGCGCGACGGCAAGCGGCCGGGCACAGTTCGTGCCGGTCATCACCGCGCAGGGCCGACCGGGGCCGCTCCCCCGCCGCTGCGCACGTACCGGGGCCCCGCACCGAGGCCGATGGGCGCTGCGCGCCGCGCCTCTGTCAGGACTCGGCGTGGCCCGGCTCCAGCAGGTCCGGTCGTCGCTCCCGGGTGCGGGAGATCGCCTGCTCGCGCCGCCACGCGGCGATGCGGCCATGGTCTCCGGACAGCAGGATCGCGGGGGCCTCGCGGACCACGCCGCGCGGGTCCTCCCAGCGCGCCGGGCGGGTATACAGCGGATACTCCAGCAGCCCCTCAGAGTGGGACTCCTCGACGAGGGACTCGGCGTTGCCCACCACGCCGGGAATCAGCCGCACCACAGCCTCGGTGATCGCGAGCACCGCGACCTCACCGCCGTTGAGGACATAGTCACCGAGCGAGGCCAGAGCCACCTCGCAGCCTGCATCGGCCAGATGCTCATACACCCGCTCGTCGATGCCCTCATAGCGGCCGCAGGCGAAGATGATCCATTGCCGACTCGACCACTCCTGGGCGGTGGCCTGCGCGAACAGCTCCCCCGCCGGGTTCGGGAACACGATCAGCGGTTCCGCCTGCTCTCCCAGCTGCGCCTGCCCCGCCTCCCGCACGGCGGCGAAAGCCTCCGCCCACGGCTCGGGCTTCATGACCATGCCGGCCCCGCCTCCGAGTGGCGTGTCATCCACCGTGCGGTGACGATCATGGGTCCATTCGCGCAGGTCATACACGTGCAGGTCCACCAGGCCTTCGCGGCGGGCCTTGCCGATCAAGGACAGTTCTAGCGGGGCCAGGTAGTCCGGGAACAGGGTGATGACGTCCAGACGCACAGTCGCTCAGCGCTTCCGGCTCGGCTGGCTGGTCTCCGGCTCCGGGCCCTGCTCGTCTTCCGGCAGCTCCTCGAGCAGGCCACCGGGCGGATCGGCCCGCACCACGCCTTCCTCGAGGTCCACTTCAGGCACGAGCTGGGTGACCAGCGGGAGTTGCACCCGTCGGCCCGTGGCGGCGCGCACCACCAGCAGGTCCTGCGCCGGGTAGTGCTCCACATCCACGATGACACCCAGCTCCCGGTCATCCTCGATGTGTCGCACCGGCAGGCCCTTCAGCTGGGAGGGGTACCAGGCGTCCGGGTCCTCGGCGGCCTCCTCGGCCTCGTCCACCTCGATCACGAGGTCCACGCCGCGCAGAGACTCCGCATCGGTGCGGTCGGTGACCTCGTCAAAGGCTACGTACCAGCGGTCCTGCTGGAGGCGGGTGCGGGCCACGGTGAGGGTGCGCTGCTGCCCATCGACCATGACGGTGAAGCTCGCCCCGCGGCGCAGACGCTCCTCGGGCTGGTCGGTGCGCAGCTGCAGCGCCACCTCACCGCGCAGGCCGTGGGCCCGGCCGATGGTCGCGACGATGACGTCACGCATGCTCATGCTGTCTCCTGATCCTGCTGGTCACCGGGACGCGGAGCGCCCACCACCGCACTGTTGTCCTCGTCCTCCACCACTGCGGGGACGTCATATCCGACGTCCCGGCAGGCTGCAGCGAGCTGATCCAGGGGCTGCTGGATCCCGTCGGACCACATGTCACCCTGCAGAGCGTCCTGGAATGGCACGCGCACCGCGTCGATCCCGGCCCGCACTGCCTCGTCGTCCACCGCGGCGCTCTCCCGCGCCAGCAGATCCTCGGTGGCCTGCACATCGTCCATCCGCTCCGCGGGAACATTCCGACCCCCCAGCCCCACCAGGCGGAACATGTTCGAGGTGAGGACATTGGCGTTGGCGAAATGGATCAGCGTGCTGGGAGTGTCGTAGATCCGCGAGCACACGAGCGGCGCGGGCTTCGTCCCGTCCTCCCCGGGCTCGATGATCCAGGTGGCGGCCGTCGAGGCGCCCTGGCACGCGGCGGCCAGGCCCTCCCAGGCGTCGCGGAATCCGTCGCGGTCGGCGTCCTGGCCGTGCTCGGGCTCGGTGCGGAACCACTCGGCGAGGGCCGTCGCAGCCTGCTGCGCCTCCTCGGGGGCAGCGTCGAAGACGGCGTCGATGTCATCACCGGTCATCGTGTAGAAGAAGGGGTCCGACGGGCCGACGTCGGGCGCTGTCGCAGCGCGGTCCAGCACCACCCGGGACAGGGGCGCGGTGTAGTCGGGGTCGCCGTAGAACTCGGTGCAGGCGGTCTCGAGCGCAGCCTCCGCGGCGGGGTCTGCGGTGGGATCGCCCGGGGCCGCCCCACCCCCGTCGGACACTCCGGCACCGGGGGTGGGTTCTGGCGCGGGGTCGGTGCAGCCGCCCAGCAGCGCAGCGGCCGCGGCGAATGCGGCGATGCCGGTCAGCGCGCGGGAGCGGGAATGACCGGAGCGGTGCTGCCGGGACCCGTAGGTCACCGCGGCAGCACCGCTCCCGATGGTCATGCGGGGCACCTCAGCGCCGGTCGACGTCGACGATGTCGACGCGCACATCGTCCTCGGACAGCGCCGTGGTCACCGTGCGCAGGGCACGTGCGGTACGACCCGAGCGGCCGATGACGCGGCCGAGGTCCGCGGGGGCGACCCGCACCTCGAGCAACGGGCCGCGGCGCGTGGACTTCTCGGTCACACGCACCGCCTCGGGATCGTCGACGATGCCACGGACGAGGTGGTCCAGAGCTTCGGCGCGGGCGCTCATCTCAGGCCTCGTCGGTGGAGGCGGCGTCGGCGTCCTCGGCGGACTCGCCCTCAGCCGGGGCCTCCTCGGAGCCGGGCTCGACGTCGGAGGACTCCTCGTCGCTGTCCGCGGCGGCCTTCTCAGCCTCCTCCTCGGCCTTGGCCTTCTTTGCGCCCTCACGGGACTCAGAGGCAGCCTTGTCGGCCTCGGCGATGAGCTCCTCCGCGGACTTCTTCGCCTCCGCGGACTTCAGTGAGCCGGCGGAGTCTCCCTCACCGCTGAACTTCGCCCAGTCACCGGTCACCTTCAGCAGCGCGGCGACCTGCTCGGTCGGCTGCGCGCCGACGCCCAGCCAGTACTGCGCGCGCTCGGAGTCGATCTCGATGACCGAGGGCTCCTCGGTGGGGTGGTACTTGCCGATCTCCTCGATCACGGCGCCATCACGCTTCTTGCGCGAATCAGCCACGACGACACGGTAGAACGGTGCACGGATCTTGCCCATGCGCTTCAGGCGGATCTTGACAGCCACGTGGGTGGACTCTCCTTCAGGGATGTTCGGGTGAGTGCCGCCGCTGCCTGTGGGGTGATGCGGGCGCTGACGGTCCTCGGGGTGTCATGCACGAGCGGGTAGAGGGCCGGCTCGGGCACATACGCTCGTCAAGTATGCCAGGTGGCGGCGGCACGGATCCAGCCCAGGAGGCTGTGCCCCGGGGCACATGAGGCGGCGCCAGGTATGCGGGTGCGGCGGTCAGGCGACCGGGGTGCGGCGGTTCAGGCGACGATCTGCCCGCCGAGCACCACGTGCGTGAGATCGCGCAGCACCCGGTGGTCATCGCGCGGGTCGCCCGGCAGAACCAGCAGGTCCGCGGGGTCGCCGTCCTCCAGCAGCGGTGCGCCGAGGAACCGGCGCGGGGCGAAGGCCGCGGCGGTGAGGATCTCGGAGGCGGTCAGCCCAGCCCGGGCCAGCTCGTCGAGCTCATCGTGAATGATGCCGTGGCCGAGCACTCCCCCGGAATCGGTCCCCACCAGCAGCTGCACCCCGGCGTCAAGGGCGTCCCGGGTGCGGTCGAAGCGCCCGGCCCGCAGGCGCCGCATATGCGCCGCGTAGTCGGGGAACTTGCGTTCACCCTGGCTGGCGTAGGTCTCGAACTCGTCGACGTTCACGAGCGTGGTGATCACGGGGACGCCATCGGCGGCAGCCCGCTCGATGGTCGCGGGAGTGAGGCCGGTCGCGTGCTCGAGGCAGTCGATCCCGGCGTCCAGCACCAGCGGCAGCGTCTCCTCATCGAAGGTGTGGGTGGTGATCCGTGCTCCGGCGGCATGCGCCGCATCGATCGCGGCGGCGAACGTCGGCGCGTCCCAGCAGGGCCGCAGGTCCCCGACCTCACGATCGATCCAGTCGCCGACGAGCTTGACCCAGCCATCGCCGCGGCCCGCCTCGCGGGTGACGGCACCCGGCAGGTCCTCCGGCTCCACTTCGTCGGCGTACCCGATGAGGTAGCGGCGGGTGCGGGCGAGATGTCGGCCGGAGCGCACCAGGCGCGGCAGGTCACCCTGCTGCTGCAGCGGGGAGTTGTCGATGATCGAGCCGGCGTCACGGACCAGCAGCACCCCGGTGTCACGATCGATGATGGCCTGGGCGCGGGCCTCCTCGATAGAGATCCCGCCCCCGCCGTCTCCGATGCCGAGGTGGCAGTGCAGGTCCGCGAGCCCGGGCACGACCGCGCCGCGCAGGGTGCGCACCTCGGTGCCGTGGGGCAGCTCGGGCTTCTCGTGGTGGATGAGCCCGCCGACGACCCAGGCCTCGGGCAGCTCCCGCTGTTCGTCGAGGATCACCGGGCCCGTCAGGTGCAGCACCGGCGCGCCGTCCGGGGCGGGGCGCAGGTAGGAGGGCGTGCGGCGGGCAGGCATCGAGTCACGGAGCATGCCCCGAGCCTACGGGGCGCGGCGCGGCGCGGGGCGGGCGCGGCGCTGGCGGGGCGGGCGAGCCGCGCGCGGGGCCCCCTCCACCCCGCGAAGGAGTCATTTTGAGCCAGAAAATGGCTCAGAATGACTCCTTCGCGCTGGACGCAGTGCACGATACCCCGTGCCCGCATCGATACGTCCTCCACAGTGCCCTGCTGTCCACAATGCGGTGTCCGGGGCGACGAGGGGCGGCGGCCCCTGTCTAGGGTCACAGCATGGCTCTGCGGCATGCACACGATCTTCGCCCGGGCGCGATCTACCAGCGCAAACAGCTTCTCGCCCAGGGTATGCACACCCGGGTCCTCGCCTCGGACCAGATCCTCGCACCGTTGCCCGGTTTCGTGACGCGCGCCGATGCGCCAGCAGACTTGCGCACAACCGTCCGCGCGCTGCAGAAATACGTTGTGCCCGGCGCGCCGATCTCCCATGTCACCGCTGCGGAGTACCTCGGGCTCCCGCTCCCCGCCGGCCTGACACACGCAGACGGCGAGCCACTGCATTGCGCCGTCGAACGCCGGGGCGGTCAGAAAGCCACAGCCCGCATTCGCCTGCATGAGTCGCATCCAATCGTGGCGTTCGATCACCGCGGAGTGAATCTCTTCCATCCGGTGCGTGTTCTGCAGCAACTGAGCCGCCGGTTCTCTCGCGAAGACCTGGTGATCTGCGTCGACGCGCTGGTCACCACGGGGCAGGGGTGTGTCATGCCATGGGCGCTCGAGGATGTTCGGCGAATGGCTGGTCAGCTGCGCGGAGCCGGGGCGCGCGCAGTCGTCGCAGCGACGGCGGAAGCCCGCGAGGGCGTGTGGTCGCCGATGGAGACTCGAGCTCGCCTGCTCCTCATCGACTCCGGGCTACCGGAGCCCGTGCCGAACCTCAAGGTGCGGGACCCGTCGACCGGCCGTCACTACTACGTGGACCTCGCGTATCCGGCAGAACGCATCGCGATCGAGTACGACAGCGACTTCCACCGCGTGGACCGGACGCAATGGCAGAAGGACCTCAGCAAGGACGCGGCGCTGCGGCGCATGGGATGGAGGGTGTTGCGCATCTCCATCGCCGATATTCGCAGGCCGCAGGCTTTTCTCCGCGCCCTGCATGCTGAGCGGGCGGCCTGAGGCGCCGGCGCTGTGCCGTGGATGCAGGCACCGCCGCACGGCCCCACAGCACAGCGCACCCCGCGGCCTCGCGAGGGAGTCGTTTTGAGCCAGATTTTGGCTCAAAACGACTCCCTCGCGAGGTGGAGGCGCGGCGTGGGGCCCTCGCAGGGTGGAGAGGCGCCGGGCCCTCGGGCCGGCGCGCCGCGGGTCAGCGCCCGCCGAGGAGTTTCTGCATCTCCGGCGGCAGCTGGCTGGGGTCGAAATCGCCGAGGTCCGGCATGCCCTGCCCGCCCTGGCCGGCCGCTCCGGCACCGAACGCGGAACCGCCCGCGCCTGCACCGCCCTCGCGGGCCTTCCGCGCGGCTTCTGCCTGCTCGCGCGCTGCCTTGGCGGGGTTCTTCGACTTGGGCTTTCTGCCCTTGCGCTGCGGGGCCTGGCGGCCGCGCGACTTCTTGCCCATGCCCATGCCGGGCCCGCCCGGCATCCCCGGCATGCCGCCGCCAGCCATGCCGCGACCCATCTGCCGCATCATCTGCTGGGCCTGCTTGAACCGCTCGAGCAGCTGGTTGACCTGCTGCACCGTAGTGCCGGAGCCCTTGGCGATGCGGGAGCGGCGCGAGCCGTTGATGATCTTGGGGTTGTTGCGCTCGGCCGGGGTCATCGACCGGATGATCGCCTCAACCTTCCCCAGCTCGGACTCGTCGAAGTTCTCGAGGGCCTCGCGGTACTGCCCCATGTTCGGCAGCATGCCCAGCATCTTCTTGATGGAGCCCATGTTCTTGAGCTGCTGCATCTGGGCCAGGAAGTCATCGAGGGTGAAGTCCTCGCCGCTGGCGAGCTTCTCCGCGGCTTTCTGGGCCTCCTTCTGGTCGAAGGCCTTCTCCGCCTGCTCGATGAGGCTGAGCACGTCACCCATGTCCAGGATGCGGCTGGCCATCCGGTCGGGGTGGAAGCGTTCGAAGTCGTCGAGGCTCTCGCCGGTGGAGGCGAAGAGGATGGGGCGCTCGGTGACGCCGGTGATGGACAGCGCCGCACCGCCGCGGGCATCGCCGTCGAGCTTGGAGAGCACCACGCCGGTGAAGCCCACGCCGTCACGGAACGACTCGGCCACCCGCGCAGCGTCCTGGCCGATCATCGCGTCGACCACGAACAGGGTCTCGTGGGGGTTGATGGCGTCGCGGATGTCCCGCGCCTGCTGCATCATCTCTTCGTCGATGCCGAGGCGGCCCGCGGTGTCGACGATGACGACGTCATGCTGCTGGAACTGGGCGTTGGAGACGCCGTTGAGGGCCACCAGCACGGGGTTGCCCACGCCGTTGCCGGGCTCGGGCGCGAACACTGGCACGCCGGCGCGCTCGCCGACGATCTGCAGCTGGTTCACGGCGTTGGGCCGCTGGAGATCGGCTGCGACCAGCAGCGGGGTGTGCCCCTCGGACTTCATCCACTTCGCGAGCTTGCCGGCCAGGGTGGTCTTACCGGCGCCCTGCAGGCCCGCGAGCATGATGACCGTCGGCGGGTTCTTCGCCCAGTGCAGCTCACCGGTGGCGCCACCCAGGATTTCCACCAGCTCGTCGTTGACGATCTTGACGACCTGCTGGGCAGGGTTCAGGGCCTTGGAGACCTCTTCGCCGAGCGCCCGCTCCCGGACCCGCCCGGTGAACTCGCGGACGACGGAGACGGCGACGTCGGCGTCCAGCAGCGCACGCCGAATCTCGCGGATCGTCTTGTCGACGTCCGCTTCGGTGAGCCGGCCGTGGCCGCGCAGTCCCTTCAGCGACGCTGTGATGCGATCGGAGAGGTTGTTGAACACGAAGCGATTCCCCTTGGTGGTGCGGACCGCCCCAGTGTAGTGGCCGCCCCGCGGCGGCACCCGGTGCACCCGGGAGAGAACCGCCACGACCGTCGGCTCTCGTGCGCCCCGGTCCAGGGCCGATGCGCCTTTCGGCGGATGGCGCAGCCATGCGGCGCAGGCCAGGCCGCTCGCGTCCAGCTCAGGCCAGGCCGTCGGCTCCCAGCCCAGGCCAGGCCACCGGCTCCCAGCTCAGGCCGGGCCGCCGCTCTCCCCCGGCGCCTTGGGCCCCGGCGTCCTGGGCCCCGGCCTCTCAGCCCTCCAGCAGGGCGTCGACGAAGCCGTACGGGTCAAACGGCGTGAGGTCATCCATGCCCTCGCCGAGCCCGACCATCTTCACCGGCACGCCGAGCTCCCGCTGGACGTTGACGACGATGCCGCCCTTGGCGGTGCCGTCGAGCTTGGTCAGCACGATGCCGGTGATGCTCACGGCCTCGGCGAACACGCGCGCCTGCTGCATGCCGTTCTGTCCGGTGGTGGCGTCGATGACCAGGAGTACCTCGGCGACGGTGTCTCCATGCAGGCCCTTCTCGGCCACGCGGCGCACCTTGCCGAGCTGATCCATCAGACCCTTCTTGTTCTGCAGCCGCCCGGCGGTGTCGATGATGACGACGTCGGCGCCCTGCTCGATGCCCTCCTTGACGGCGTCGAAGGCGACGGCGGCGGGGTCGGCGCCGTCGCGGTCGGAGCGGACGGTGTCCACGCCGACGCGGGAGCCCCAGGTGGCGAGCTGATCCGCGGCGGCGGCGCGGAAAGTGTCGGCGGCGCCGAGGACGACGCTGCGCTCAGCAGCGACGAGGACGCGGGCGAGCTTGCCGACGGTGGTGGTCTTGCCGGTGCCGTTGACGCCGACCATGAGCAGCACGGAGGGCACTTCGGTGCCGTCGGGTGCGGTGCGGCGGGTGGCGGCGACTCGGCGGTCCAGCTCGGGGTTGACGAGGGTGATGAGCTCCTCGCGCAGCACGTCGCGCACGGCCACGGGGTCGTCGGTGCCGAGCACCTGGATGCGGCGGCGCAGGTTCTGCATCATCTCGTCGGTGGCGTCGGGGCCGAGGTCCGCCAGCAGCAGCGTCTCCTCGATCTCATCCCAGGTGTCCTCGTCCACACCGCCGCGGGTGAGGAGGGTGAGGATGCCGCGGCCGATAGCGCCGGAGCGGGAGAGTCGCTCGCGCAGGCGGACCATGCGGTCGCCGGGCGCCTCGGGGGTCTCGATGACAGGGCCGACGGGGGCTGCCGGCTCCGCGGGAGCGACGGGCTCCGCGGGAGCGACGGGCTCAGCCGGTGCGGCGGACTGTGCCGACGGGTCCTGTTCGACCGGCGCTGCTGTGTCCGTGGGCGCATCGGACGGCGCGGGGGCCGTGGGAGTGGCAAGGGGATCGGCCGACGGGGCCATCTCACCCGTGGGCTCGGTCGGCGCCGGGGGCTGTGCCGGGTCGGCCTGCTCGACGCCCGGCGCCGGGGCGGTCTGCTCGTCGCTCGGTCGCGGCGGCGCGGGGGCGGAGAGCGTGTCATCCCAGGTGGGGGCGGCGGGCCGTTCCTTGACGGCGGTGGCGGTGCTGCCGCCGGAGGTGCTGCGAGAATCCTTCGTGTCCTCGCCGGGCTGATCGGAGGAGCCGGAGCGCGTGCGGTGCCGGATCCACGCCCAGGCACCGGCGCCGAGGACGACGATCCCGCCGCCACCACCGGCGATCAGGGCTAGTAGGGCATCAGGCTCCACGGGTCACCTCCGAGGTCGACGGGGCCGGCATGCGGCGGGACAGCAGACAGTCTAGGCAGAGGCGCGGGCACGCCCCGCCCCCGCGCACAGCCACCACGCCACAGCCACGCCACGCCCCGCGAGCACGCTCGAGCCGTGCGGTCACTCGCCCGTGCGGGAGCGGTGGCGAGTCTCCGGGGCACGCTGGTCGCGGCGCTCACGGGAGGAGCGCAGATGCGGCAGCGCGACGGCGACGAGGATCCCCGCTGCCAGCAGCAGGGCCAGCAGCAGGAAGATCACGGTGACGATCATCGCGCTCATGGGCTCACCGGCACGGTCTTGGGGCGGCGGGTCGGGCTCAGCCGAGCTCGGGGAACCAGATCGCGATCTCGCGGGCGGCGGACTCCTCGGAGTCGGAGCCGTGCACGAGGTTCTGGATCACCGGCAGGTCGAGCTCGCAGGCGAGGTCGCCGCGGATGGTGCCGGGAGCGGCCTCGGTGGGATTGGTGGCACCGGCCAGGGAGCGGAACCCGGGAATGGCGTTCACGCCCTCGACCACGAGGGCCACCAGCGGCGCGGACCCCATGTACTCCACGAGACCGGGGTAGAACGGCTTGCCCTCATGCTCGGCGTAGTGCGCGGCCAGCTCCTCGGCGGTGGCGGTGCGCTGAGCGAGGGCGATGATGTCGTAGCCCTTGGCCTCGATGCGGCGGATGATCTCGCCGCGCAGCTGGCGCTGGACGGCATCGGGCTTGAGCAGGACGAGGGTGCGCTGTGCGGTCATGGCACCAGGGTAACGGCCGGGCGCTGGTGCTCAGTCATCGCGCTGGGCGAGCACCCGGGCGTCGACCGCGTCCTTCTCCGCATCGAGCTGGTGACCCTTGATCGCGCCGTAGGCGTACAGCGCTGCGAAGGCGAGACCCACCACCCACATGGCGCTGACCTGCAGACCCAGCAGCACCACGGGGATCTGGAGGGCGAATCCCAGCCAGTATGCCCAGGCTCCGCGGCGCAGCAGCCCCGAGGCGAGCACCAGGGCGACCACGGTCGCAATCCCCCAAGCCCAGGTGAGCACGCGGTCTTCGCGCACCAGCTGATGGGCGACGAGAACGGCGAAGAATACGACGAACGCCTCGATGATCAGCACGGTGGCGCTGATCGCACGCTGCGCCCCGTGGGGGCGGGTCGAGGGGGTGAGATCCAGCGGCATGCTCACGCCTCCCCGTCGGCGCACAGCAGGTCCCGCACTTCGGCGGCGAGGGTGACGGATCCGGCGACGACGACCCCACCGAACTGGTCTCCGCCCTCTTCGGCGAGGTCGACGGCGGCCTGGATCGCATCGGGCAGGTTCGCCTCCTCGATCACGCGGTCCTCGTCGTCGAACACGTCGCGGGCGAGGTCCGCGAGCTGGTCGGCGGGGATGGCGCGCGGGGAGCTCGAGCGGGTGATGACCACGGTGTCCAGGAGGGGTTCGAGGACGGCGAGGATCTCGGTGGCGTCTTTCTCCTGCAGGATGCCGACCAGGCCGATGGTGCGGGTGAAGCGGAAATTCTCGCGGACAGTCTCGACGAGGGTCTGGGCGCCGGCAGGGTTGTGTGCGGCGTCGACGAGGATCGTCGGCGCCTGGCGGACCACCTCGGCGCGGCCTGGGGAGGTGATGGTGGACAGCGACGCATGCAGCAGCTCGCCGTCCAGGGCGGTGCGGCCATCGCCCAGCAGCGCCTCGGCCGCGGCGACGGCGAGCAGGGCGTTGCTGGCCTGATGCTCGCCCAGCAGGGAGAGGAACACCTGCTCGTAGCGACCGGCGATGCCCTGCAGGGTGAGCATCTGCCCTCCCACCCCGGGGGTGCGGGAGGTGACACCGATCTGCTGGCCCTCGATCGCGGCCTCGGCGCCGAGCGCGGTGATGCGCTCGAGCAGCACATCGGCGGCGTCCTCGAAGGGCTGGTCGGCGATGATGGCGGTGGCTTCGCGGGTGAGGATTCCGGCCTTCTCCCCCGCGATCTCGGCGATGGTATCCCCCAGATAGTCCTGGTGGTCCAGGGAGATGGGGTTGATGACCGTGACGTCCGGGCTGATCGCACCGGTGGCATCCCAGGTGCCGCCGAGTCCCGTCTCGATCACGGCGACGTCCACGGGGGCCGAGGCGAAGGCCTGGAAGGCCATGGCGGTGAGGTATTCGAAATACGTCAGCGGCGGGCCGCCAGCCTGCGCGGACTGCGCGTCGATGATCTGCGCGAAGGGTGCGACGTCCTCGTAAGCCTGGATGAAGCCGTCCTCGTCGATGGGGGCACCGTCGATTGCGATCCGCTCGGTGGGCGAATGCAGGTGGGGGCTGGTGGTGCGTCCGGTGCGCAGACCGGCCTCGCGCAGGATCCGTTCCAGGATGCGGGCGGTGGTGGTCTTGCCGTTGGTGCCCGCGATGCGGATGGACCGGTAGGAGTTTTGCGGGTTGCCCATGAGGTCCATCAGGCGCGTGATGCGGCTCAGGTCCGGTTCGATGCGGTTCTCCGGGGCGCGGGCAAGCAGGGCCGCGTACACCTCGCGCAGCTGCGGCGAGATCGCCGGACGGGACGGTCGGGGCACGAAGCGGCTCCTCGGGGTCGACAGGGATGGATCGGGCGGCGCTCAGTCTACGAGGGCGAACGGGACCGACGGTTGTAGACCAGGGACGACGGGGCGGGGCGGACGACCTCTCCTCCACAAAGCCCCCTTATCCACATCGGAGCCCCTACCCATGATTCGGCGCTCCGTGCGCTTCTACGCTCCCGGCACGAGGACGGGACGGGTTGTGGCCAAGGAGGCGGATGATGGTCCAGCGGCAGGCGAGGCTCCCCGCGACGGCGAGCGCGCCGGGGGCGGGCAGCTGTGCGTTCGATGCTCGCGAGCTGCCGGGCGCAGCAGTGCCATGGCGCACTGAGAAGCGTCGCTGCACCGCGGCGCCCCAGCTGGAGTCCGTGCGATGAGCAGCTTCTGGGGGATGGCACCGCAGCAGGCCCGCGATCACGGCCAACGGGTGATGCGCGCTGCGGGAGCACTCGAGCGACTCCGGGACCGAGTGGACTGCGCAGTGCACGCGGTGGCGTGGACCGGGGAGGACGCGGAGACGTTCCAGGCTTCCTGGGAGTCCGTGGCCGCCCGGGACCTGGCCGATGCCCAGCGAACGCTCCGGCGGTATGCCCTCGAGCTGTACGTCCACGCCGCGGAGCAGGAGGCGGCCTCCGATCCGACCGGAGCCATGTCTTCTCAGTCTCCGCGTGGCGCGACGGACAGGGGAACCATCGGGCCTGGCCGGGATGGCTCGGGGTATCTGGACCGCGATAACCCGTGGATTCCGAACTGGCTCGAGGCTCCCGCGGAGGGCGCGATGTCGCATCTGGCTGGGCTGGTGTCCGACGGGATCGGCTGGGGCGCGGACGCGCTGCTGGGCGGTCTGGTCTGGAGCGCCGGGACGCTGGGATGGGATCTCGACGGCATCGAGCAGGCGCGCGGAGACCTGGAGCATCTCGGTGGTCTGCTCGAGGACACCGCAACCGGCGAGCGCATGCCGACCATCAGCGAGCTCGGTGCCAGTGCGATCCTCGCTGGCGGCTCGATGGCGCTCGCTCCGGTGGAGCTCGTCACCGACACTGGGCTGCTGGATCCGCGCACGGACGTCGAGGTTCACCGGATCCGTGAGGTCCAGGATCCGAGCACTCCGCAGACTCTCGCGGACCTTGTGTACACCCATGACGAAGCACGCCGGGAGATGTTCGGCCTCGCTGCACCAGGCGGCGGGTTCGACCCGACAGCCGCTGGCCAGATCCGCATTCAGACGGTGCGGCAGGCTGATGGCAGCGCGGGATACATCGTGTACGCCCCGCCGACCGGTGGCGAGCCGATCTGGGCTCCCGATGCGTGGGGTGCCCAGGGCAACTCGGCGGGGTGGGATTCTAATCTGCGGTCGATGGCGGGCCAAGAGTCCGCGGCCATGGCCGATGTCCGGGGAGCGCTGGAGGCGGCTGGCGTCCCGCCTGGTGCGGAGGTGATGTTCGTGGGGCATTCACAGGGCGGTCTCACCGCCGCGCAGCTGGCCGCAGATCCCCTGTTCAACAACACCAGTGGCGCACCGGGCTCCTACACCGTGACCCACAGCTTCTCCATCGGCTCCCCTGTGGAGACGGTGGCCCCGGCACAGGCCGGGACCCAGGTGATCAATGTGGCGCACAACCCGGTCTGGGCTGACCCGCCGCAGGGCCTCGGGGCCCTCTCACCTGCTCCGATGTTGACCCATATAGCCGACCCGGTGCCGCGCCTGGACCTGAACGGCTTTCGCCTCGACGGCTCGCGCATCGGCGCACCGAATGTGCGGGACGTGTGGCTCGACGCCCCCGTCCAGACCTACGACTCCGCCTCGCAGATCCACAATGCCCACAACAGCGTGCTGCGGACGTCCTCGAACCAGGTGGATCCCACGGCTGGGTATTACGGCTCCGTCCGTCAGGGCACCGCAAGGCACCCGGCCCTTCGCGGGCTGCAGGAGGACATCGAAGGGCGGTACATCGGCCCCGGCGTCACGGTCATCAAAGACCAGGTGGTCGAGGTAGGGCGCGATGACCTGCGCTGATCCGACCCGTACGGCTCGCTGCGCCCACCGTGCCTCCATGCCCGGGATCGCACCGGAGGGAAGAGCTAGATCAGTCGAGCCCGTACCGGGAGTACAGCATCTGGGCGGGGGACTGCCGCACGATCAGATGTCATTTGGGGTATCAGGCCGTGAGGCTCACGGCCGGGTTCATGATGGCCTCGTATTCGATGGGGGGGCAATCGGCCCAGGCGGGCCTGCCTGCGGCGTCGGTGGTAGGTCCGCTCGATCCAGGTGATGATCTCGATCCGGAGCTCTTCTCGGGTCCGCCAGCGCTTGCGGTCCAGGACGTTCTTCTGGAGCAGTGCGAAGAAGGACTCCATCGCGGCGTTGTCCCCGTCAGCACCGACTTGCCCCATCGAACCGATGAGGTGATGACGGTTCAGAGCGTGCACGATCTTCCGTGATCGGAACTGGGATCCGCGGTCCGAGTGCACGATGCAGCCAGCGACGTTACCCCGGCGGGAAGCGGCGTTGTCCAGGGCGTTCACCGCCAGACGCGCCTTCATCCGGGAGTCCATGGAGTAGCCGACGATCCGGCCGGAGAACACGTCCTTGATGGCGCAGAAGTAGAGCTTGCCCTCAGCAGTGGGGTGTTCGGAGGGGCACCTCCCGCTGCGATCATGCGCGGAGCGCGCAGCGGGGGAATGTCAGTCAGCCACAGCTCGTTGACGTCATCAGCAGTGAAGTCGCGCTTGATCAGGTCGTCGTGGACCGGTGGTCCCGGGCGCTTCCCGTTCTTGTCGCGCTTCTGCCCGAACACGGACCACCACTGGTTGTCCCGGCAGAACCGCCACGCGGTCCTCTCACACATCTTCTCGCCGACCTCGGCGGCTTCGTCGACCAGGAGCCGGTAGCCGTACTCGGGGTCGTCGTCGTGGGCGTCCAACAGGGCGTTGGCACGGTAAGCCTCGATCAGTTCGGCTGCTGGTGGCGCCAGCGGTAGTAGGGCTGGCGGGAGAGCTTCAGGACCCGCAGGGACACCGTGACGGGGATCCCGTCGACGGAGAGATCGCTAACGAGCGGGTAGAGGAGCCTTTTCCCGGCAGGTTCGCCTGGGACAGGTAGGCCCCGGCGCGGCGGAAGACCTCGTTCTCCTGCTGAAGCAGCCGGATCTGCTTGCCCGTCTCGCGCAGCTCGGTCGATTCCTCCCGGGTCCTGCCGGGGCGGCTGCCGTCGTCGATATCGGCTTGGCGGATCCATTTGTGGAGCGTCATCTCGTGGACGCCGAAGTCCTTCGCGATCTGCGCGATCGTGATGCCGTCCTCACGGGACCGGGCCACCCGCACGACATCGTCGCGGAACTCCTGGGGATAGGGAACGGGCATAGTGCACGTCCTTCCAGGCCGCCCAACGGGCAAGCCAGATCGGATGTCACCTATCCGAGCGGCAGACCCGAGCTCGCCTCGCTGGCTCGACGCTTGACACCTGTGATGGCAAGCTGTAAGTTACTCACACCGGCAGTCCTAAACGTTTAGGGAGGTGTTGAGCGATGAAGCCCACGATGGCCGACGTCAGTCGTCGCAGCGGACTCAGTGTCTGGACTGTGTCGCAAGTTCTCAACGGCAAGCCCGGCGTCTCCGAGAAGAGCCAACAGGCCGTTCACGACGCCGCACTCGATCTGGGCTATGTCGTCAACAGCGCTGCGCGCGACCTCAAACGCAACCGCCGTAGCGGAATCTCAGTGATCACCGCCAGCACCGAGAACAGTTACTACATCGACCTCGTGCAGGGAATTTACGCCGAACTATTAGGATCTCCTCACACCGCGATGGTCTCTGACATCGCTTCCAAGGGGCACTACACACCAAGCACCGAGGACCAGACCATTCAGACCGTGCTCGGGACGCGGCCGGCAGGACTCATCACGACCCTCCCCCTGTCCGCCAAGAACCTCGACCTCCTTAGGCGGTGGGAGGTTTATGTAGTCTTCGTCGACTCACCCCCTCCTCCCGAAGCCGGCGGCGCAGCGAGCGTCACCACGGACAACCTGCAGGCAAGCACTGACCTTGGCGACCATCTCGGGATGCACGGCTATCGCGACTGGGTCTGCGTCATGTATCCGTCGCGGTGGCCTACCCGTGCACCCCGGGTGGAGGGGCTGCGCGCAGCAGCCCTACGGCACAGCGCGACCCTGACCATCCTGGACGCGGAGAACGATCCCGGGTCGGCCGCCGCAGCCCTCTCGGAGCACCTGGCGTCCGGAGCGCGGCCCGATGCCGTCATCGCAGGCAACAACCCTCTACTGCAAGGGGTAATGGGTGCACTGTCAGCGCACTCGCTGCTCGCCGCGAAGGATGTAGGCCTCGTCTCGTTCGACGAGTTCGCCTGGGCCCCTCTCACCACGCCGTCGATGACCGTGATCGACGAGAACGCCTCTCTAATCGGCAGACGAGCCGCCGCTCTACTGCTGGAACTGATCGAACGTCGCAAGACCGCCGAGAAGTCGGCCGTATTCTCCGACACCTACCTCCCAGAGGACCGGATCGTCATGCCCGCCAAGCTGACGATTCGCGAGTCCTGCGGATGTCTCGCCTGACCCGACTCTGAACCCGCCACCATCCCGTCTCCGACACCACGACAAGGACGTCATGAAGATCAGCCGAAGAACCACTCTCGGCGCCGCCTTTGCAGCAACAGCTTTCGGGCTGACTGCCTGCACGACCGGCGACGAAGCCGTGAAGCCACGCACTACGAAGATCGAGTCGATCGGCTTGATGGTGCAGGACATGTCCAATCCCTTCTTCGCCGCGATGGAGAAGGGCGCGCAAGACGCTGCACGTGAACTAGGCGCTAACCTAAACGTTCAGGATGCGCAGCTGGATCTCGCCGAGCAGTACAACCAAATCGACAACTTCATACTGCAAGGCGTCGACCTCATCGTCATCAGCGCCATCGACAGCGAAGGCATCGCGCCCGCAATCACGCGAGCCCAGAACAACGGCGCGATCGTCATCGCCGTCGACTCCGCCGCCGACGGAGCCGACGCAACCGTGATGACGGACGCCGTCGAAGCTGGCGAGATCTCCGCCCGATACCTGTTCGAACAGATGGGCGGCGCCGGCAGGATCCTCATCGTCGACGGGACTCCCCTACAGACGATCCGCGACCGCGTCACCGGGTGCATGAACGTCCTCGAAGAGTTCCCCGACATCGAAATAGCCGGTCACCAGTCCTCCAACAACGACCGCGCCTCTGGACTCACCGTCACCACCGACATGCTCACCTCCGCCCCAGACGTCACCGGCATCTGGGCAATGAACGACCCTTCAGCACTCGGCGCAGTGCTCGCCGTCGAACAAGCCGGGCTCACCGACCAGATCATTGTCACGGGCATCGACGGCAGCCCCGAAGCCGTCGAGGAACTCAAACGCCCCACCACCCCGTTCATCGGCTTCGCCACCCAGGACCCCGCCGAGATGGTGCGGCAAGGCGTCAAAGCGGCCCAGGACATCGTCGCCGGGAATCCCCCCAGCGAGCCCACCATCCTCATCTCCAGCGAGCTCTACACCCACGAGACCATCGACACCTACGAAGGCTGGTGAGCACCGTGGCCACACAGCAGAACCTCCACGACCCCTCTCCCCGACCATTGCTACAGCTGCGAGGAATCTCCAAACGCTACGGAGCAACTCAAGCACTGGACGACGTCCACCTCGACCTCTACCCCGGCGAAATCCATGCACTCATGGGCGAGAACGGGGCCGGGAAGTCAACCCTCATGAAGATCCTCGCCGGAAACGAACCCCGCGACGCCGGGAAACTCATCTTCGATGGGCACGAGATCGAAATCGCCTCCCCCGCAGCAGCGACCAAGCACGGCATTGCGATCATCCATCAGGAGCTCAACACCGTCCCGGACATGACCGTCGCCGAGAACCTAGCACTCGGCCACGAACCGAGAACCCCTTTGGGAACGCTCGACCGCAAGCGCATGCTCGCCGACGCCCGCGCGAAGCTGGCCCTGATCGGCGCGACGGTAGACCCGCGCACTCCCCTCGGCCGACTCAGCGTCGGCATGCAGCAGATGGTCGAGATTGCCCGCGCCGTCGGTGAGGACGCCCGAGTCCTCGTCCTGGACGAACCCACCGCGGCACTTTCCCGCAGCGAATCGGAACAGCTCTATGAGCTGGTCGAAGAAATGCGGGACAAAGGAGTCGCTCTGGTGTTCATCTCGCACCGTATGGAGGAGGTTTGGAGGCTCGCCGACCGCCTCACCGTATTCCGTGACGGCAAGCTCGTCGGCACCCGCGACAAGGAAGCGATCGAGCCCGCCGACGTCGTCCGAATGATGGTCGGGCGCGACGTGGACGACCTATCCTCGATCTTTCATGGTGCTGCTGAGCGGCGGTGTCCGGCGTCGTTGCCGGTGTGCGCGAGCTGATTGTGGCATGAGGGTGTGACGGTCCGCCGCGTGTCGGTCGCGGTGGTCGGGCGTTCCGGTGC
>NZ_JALLAL010000026.1:0-40707 GCF_023062615.1 Brachybacterium sp. Marseille-Q7125
GCACCGGAACGCCCGACCACCGCGACCGACACGCGGCGGACCGTCACACCCTCATGCCACAATCAGCTCGCGCACACCGGCAACGACGCCGGACACCGCCGCTCAGCAGCACCATGAAAGATCGAGGCTAAGCAGAAACGGCTACGTTTGCGTGGAAATAGCCCCCGCATTCCCACGAAAACGTAGCGGTCTGCGCACAGGAGGCAGAGCTCTTCAGCGCCCCCGGCTCTCGTCAGCCCGGTCCTCGGCGTCCACCCGGTCCTCGGAGTCCACCCGGTCCTCGGCGTCTAGGAACTCGTCCTCGTACTCGGCGTCCTCATCGCGCTGCTCCTTGCCCGCGGCACGGCGCTCATCGGCCTTCCGCCACTGCTGCGCCGCATCCTCCCGCAGACGCGCGAGGAAGAGGATCGAGATCAGCATCGCCAGCGCCGCCGCGAGCACCGCGGCGAGGGCCAGGCCCACACCGAGCTCGGCCAGAAGCCACCACAGCGCCAGCCACAGGGCAAGGCGGATCACGGCGTAGAGCA
This sequence comes from Brachybacterium sp. Marseille-Q7125, assembly GCF_023062615.1. Taxonomy (NCBI): domain Bacteria; kingdom Bacillati; phylum Actinomycetota; class Actinomycetes; order Micrococcales; family Dermabacteraceae; genus Brachybacterium; species Brachybacterium sp. Marseille-Q7125. Next base: position 528 of record NZ_JALLAL010000026.1, read on the forward strand.
GGAACGAACGCATAGGTCGAGGGTATCTGCCGCTGCGGCAAGGAATCTGCGAGCTCGGCGCGGGCCAGCGCATCGGCCGAGCCCACGCCTCACCCACCGCCTCCGCGCCCAGCCCCGCGCACGCCGCCCGGGGCTCTCTGCGCACATCCCCAGGTGCAGTGCCTACACTCGGGACATGCTTCGCGTCGTCCTGCCCGTGCTCTCCGTGGCCCTCACGGTGTTCGCGCTCGCCGACTGCGTCCAGACCCCCGAGGACAAAGTGCGCGGCATCCCGAAGTGGGCGTGGATTCTGCTGGTGGTTCTGCTGCCCTGGGTGGGGCCGATCACCTGGCTGGTCGCGGGCAAGGAACGGGCCGACGGGGGCGGTGGCGGGCATCGGCCGCGCCGCGAAGGGCCCCTGGCTCCCGACGAGGATCCTGACTTCCTGCGCAAGCTCGATGAGGACATCCGCCGCGAGCGCCGCGAACGGATGCGTCAGGAGCAGGAGCGCCGCAAGGACGACGGCGAAGACGGCACGCCCCCCGAGCGCTGACACGCCCGCACCGCTCCGCGCCCCGGGGCTCGCCGTGAAGCACCCCGCACCTCCCGCCCAAGACCGCTACGTTCTCGTGGGAATAGCACGCTCATTCCCACGCAAACGTAGCCGGATCCGCTGACGGGGATGAGGGGCGGCACGAGGCCCCGCACCGGTCAGGAGCGCATCACAAACGCACGCTGAGCGCGCGTCCCTCAGAGCCCCGGCCGGCCTCTGCGCGCCCCGCGGCTCAGAGCCCGGAGTAGGAGTGCAGGCCGTTGATGACGGTGTTGACGATCGTGTAGTTGAAGACCACGGCCACGAAGCCGGCGATCGCGAGCCATGCCGCGCGGGAGCCGCGGAAGCCGCCGGTGGTGCGGGCGTGCAGGTAGGCCGCGTAGATCACCCAGATGATGAAGGTCCACACTTCCTTGGGGTCCCAGCCCCAGAAGCGGCCCCAGGCCTCGCGCGCCCAGATCGACCCGAAGATCAGGGTGAAGGTCCAGCACACGAACGCGACCGAGTGGATGCGGAAGCTCAGGGTCTCCAGCACGGTCGAGGACGGCAGCCGGTCCAGCACATGCCCGAAGCGGCCCCAGTGCTCGGGCATCTCCTGCACGGCCTGCGCCTGCTCCACGAGGGCCCGCTCATGCCGCGCCTGCAGCAGCTGCAGACCCGCGATCACCGCGCCCAGGATCGACAGGGCAGTGGAGATGATCGCCACGCCGATGTGGATGTAGATCCAGTGCGAGTTCTGCAGGCTGGGGGTCAGCTGCGCGGCCGGCACGATCCACACGGTCTGCGCGAGCAGCAGCACCAGCAGCACCGGACCGACGACGAAGGTGCCCAGCGCCCGTAGCTCGACACGCTTGATACTGAAGACCAGGAAGGCGAGAGTCACCACGGCCGTGGACGTGGTCGCAAACTCGTACATGTTCGCCCACGGCACCCGCTGCGTGGCGGTGGCGCGGGTGATCACGCCCAGCAGGTGCATGAGCGTCGCCGCGGACACCAGCAGGAAGGCGAAGCGCTGCGCAGACATCCCCTGCCGCGCACCCGCATCCCCCGACGCAGCACCAGCATCCCCCGACGCAGCACCAGCGCCTGACACGGCCCCAGCGCCCGCCGCAACAACATCGGCGCCGCCCGACACAGCAACCCCGGCATCACGCCCGGCTCCCCCGGCACCGCCAACAGCCATACCACCGCCGACGGCCGCGCTGCCCCCATCGGCCCCGGCCACGGCCACCCCGCTCCCGCGGCCACCGGTACCGGCCGCGACGGTCTCCCGTTCGAGGGCCTCGGCGCGGTCCTGCGCGGCCAGGCGCGCATCCGAGCGGCGCTGCGACGTCCCCGCAAGGTCGGCGGCGAAGCCGATGAGTGCGAGCACGTACAGCACGATCGCGAGCACGACGGCGAGGTTCGAGACCTCGGCGAGCTGCTGGTTGATCACGAGGGATCTCCTCCGGGGGTGTCATCGGCCGCGGGCGCGGGCCGGGAGCCATTCGTCCTATCCTGCTCCTTCGCGAGCGTTGCCGCCAGTGCACGCACGTCATCGGCGAGAGCGGGGTCATCACTGCGGGCCAGACCCGCCACCTCGAGCACCGCTCCCCCATCGCCCGGACGCACCCGCACCCACACGCGGCGGCGCGGGATGAACAGCGAGAGCATCAGCCCGCCGGTGGCGGCGAGCGCGAAGCCGAGGGTCCAGGCCTCGAAGGGGTTGTGGGCGAGGTCGAAGGCGGCGTAGCGGCGCAGACCATCGAAGCTGACGGTGGTGCCGTCGGGCAGCTCGTACTCCTGCCCGGGGTACAGCCGAATCAGCACGGGATTGCCGTCCTCGCCGACCACAGGCGTGAGGGTCTCGAGGTCCACTTCGTACACGTTCTGCGGGATCCCGGAGTCCAGGCCCAGGTCGCCCTGGTGGACGGTGAGGGCGAGCTGCGGATCCAGCGCGTCGGGGTACAGGGAGTGCGGGCCCTTCTCGTCGATCGTGCCGGTGGGCAGGAAGAAGCCGACGACGGCGGTCTGCTCGGGGCGTGCATCGGGCGCTTTGATGACCACCTGCGAGGTGTAGCCGGTATCCCCCATCGGCACGGTGATCACGGGGCCCTCAGCGACGACGGTGCCCTCGGGGTCGGTGACGGTGATCTCGGGCGCGTAGCCGTTGCCCAGCAGGTACATCGACGCGCCGTCCAGGTGCAGGGGCTTGTTGACCTGGACGGTGCGGGAGATCGTCTCGCCGTCCTCCTCGGTCACGACGACGTCGGCCTCGAAGGAGCGCGGTTCGCCGACGGTCCCGGCCTCGCCGGGCTGGACGTAGGTGGCGCGGAAGTCGTCGAGGGTGACGCGGAAGGGCGGCAGGTCTGCGGGGTCGAACCAGGCGCCGGGGGTGAAGGAGTCGTACTGCGTGAGGGAGTTCGAGAAGCTATCGCCTTCGATGATGGTGACCTGGCCGCGATAGGTGGTCAGCTGCCCGCCGGCGATGCACACCAGCACCCCGACCAGGGCGATGTGGAAGATGAGGTTCCCGCTCTCGCGCAGCAGACCGCGTTCGGCGCTCACGGAGCGGGCGCCACCGCGCTCCTCGCGGATCTCGGTGCGGTAGCGGGTCCGACGCAGCCGCGTCTGCGCGGCCTCGATGACCTGCTCGGCCTGCTCAGCGGGCAGCACGGTGCGGGTGTAGCCGGTGAAGCGGCGCAGCCGCGAGGGGGTGCGCGGGGGCCTCGCGCGCAGCTGCTTCAGGTGCACGCCCACGCGCGGGACGATGCAGCCGATCAGGGAGATGAACAGCAGCAGGTAGATCGCGGAGAACCACGGGGAGGAGAACACCTCGAAGAAGCCCAGCGCATCGAGGATCTCGCCCCAGCGGCCGTTCTCGGCCAGGAACTGGTCAGTCAGCGCCGGGTTCACGCCGCGCTGCGGGTACAGCGATCCGGGCACCGCCGCGATCGCCAGCAGCATCAACAAGATCAGGGCGGTCTGCATGCTGGTCAGCTGCCGCCACAGGAACAGCAGGGTGCCGCGCAGTCCGAGCGCGGGGGCGTTCACGCCCGCGCCATCGACCTCCGGCTTGCTGCTCCACTCCTGCGTCGGCTCCGCCGTCTGCGGCCCCGTCGGCTCCGCGGGTCGCTGTCCCGTCGGCCCCTGCGTCTCGTGCTCCCCTGCCCCGCCGGGGGTCTGCTGCTTCTTGCCCGTCATCACACCACCGGTTCAAAGGTCGCGATCATGCCCTGCAGGGCGGCCATCCACTGCGCCCACACCCCGGTCATGAGCAGCACACCGATGGCGATCAGCAGCGCGCCGGAGAGCAGGCCGATGGTCCGACGGTGCCGGGCGAGCTTGCGGCTGAGCCCGAGCGCCCGGTCGAACAGCAGGGCGAACAGCACGAAGGGGATTCCGAGCCCGAGGGAGTAGGCGAGAGCGAGGATGCCACCGCGCAGCGCCGCGCCGCTGCCGCCGCCATCCAGGGACAGCGCCACGATCGCCGCGTAGGTGGGGCCGATGCAGGGCGTCCAGCTGAGGCCGAAGATGAGGCCCATCAGCGGGGCGCCCCACAGGCCTGCGTCAGGCTTGGTGGAGGTCACGGGCCGATTAGCGCCGAGCCCCGGGAACACGCCGAGGAACACCAGGCCCATGAGGATCACGAACGCGCCGGCGATGCGGTTGATCCACACCTGATGCTCCTGCAGCAGGTAGCCGATGGTGCCCGCGAACCCGCCGAGCAGCATGAACACCACGGTGAATCCGGCGACGAACAGCGCGGACCCAGCGACCATGCGCCCGGAGTGCGAGCGGGAGCTGGCGGCGGGCCGACGGGCCCCGGCCCCGACGGTCCCGCTTGCGGCGGTGGCGCTCTGCCCGGCGAGCCCGGAGACGTAGCCGAGGTAGCCGGGCACGACGGGCAGCACGCACGGGGAGAGGAAGGCGACCAGGCCCGCGGCGGCGGCCACGGCGATCGCCAGCAGCAGGGAGCCGGACAGCGCCGTGGCCTGGAACGCGGCGCCGATCCCCTCGTCGGCCAGGATCATTCGTCGATCACCGTGTCGATCATGGTGCGCAGCACGGAGGGGTCGATGGCGCCGGAGATGCGGGCGGCCACGCGGCCGTCGCGGTCGATCACCAGGGTGGAGGGCACGGCGTTGGGGGCGACCTGGCCCCGCAGGGCGTACATGATCTCGGCGCCTTCGTCGGGGATCGACGGGTAGGTGATGCCGTAGGTCTTCTCGAAGGCCTGCGCGGGACCGGCGTCATCGCGCACGTTCACGCCGATCATCACGACGTTCTGCGCGCTGTAGTCCTCGTGGATGGCCTGCAGGTCCGGGGCTTCCTTGCGGCAGGGCGGGCAGGAGGCGTACCAGACGTTCAGCACGAGCACCTCGCCGCGCACATCGGCGGCGGAGAACTCCTCGCCGTCGTAGGTGGTGCCGGTGATGTCGACCGCGTCCCCGCGGTCGGCGGGCGGGATCTCGGTGGCCACGCCGTCGCCGGAGACGTAGCCCGATTCGTAGCGCTCGGAGGTGTCGGAGCCGCACGCGGCCAGCACCGCGCCAAGCGGCAGGGCCAGGCCGGCGGCGAGGATACTGCGCCGCGCAGCGGGCCGGGCCGGGCAGGCAGCGGGCCGGGCTGGATGGGCGAGGTGAGCAGCGGGCCGACGGGTGGGCTGGGGGCTCACGTGAGCTTCCCCCCGGTGGCGTCCACGGCCCCCGCGTACAGGGCGGCGGCGGGCTCGGCGTAGTCCACGCCGGACAGGTGGGGGCCGATGAATCGCAGGCTGGTCACCGAGCACAGGCCGCACTGGCGCCGACGGGGGTCGTGCACGAGCGACTTACCCTCGGCGCTGCGGCGGGTCAGCCAGATCGGCAGCTGGTGCAGCACGAGCACCGCCTCGCGGCCCTCGGCCTCAGCGCGGGCCTGCTGCACGGCGGCGATCACGCGGGTGACCTGCTCGCGGTAGGGCTCACCCCAGGAGGGGCGGAAGGGGTTCAGGAAGTACCGCCAGTTGCGGGGGTCGCTGAAGCGGGCCTCTCCGTGACCCATCCGGTGACCCTCGAAATGGTTGCCGGATTCGATGAGGCGCTGATCGGCGCTGACCTTGAGGCCGTGGGAGGCGGCGATCGGCGCGGCGGTCTGCTGGGCGCGCAGCAGCGGGGAGGCGCGCACGAGGGCGATGTCGTGGCCCTCCAGGTGCTGGGCGGCCAGCCGCGCCATCTGCTCGCCGCGCTCGCTGAGGCGGTACCCGGGCAGGCGGCCGTAGAGGATCTTCTCGGGGTTGTGGACCTCGCCGTGGCGTACGAGGTGAACCGTCGTCGCGGTCATCGGCGCGTTCCTCCTGATCCCGTGCTGCTGCGGCCCGGCCGGGCGCCGAGCTGCCTCACGGTACCAATCGAACCTCCATATCAGCGGTGGAGGTCAGCGGCGGTGGGCGATCCCACGCCCACGGGCGCATCGGGGTCGATCGCACGGCCCAGGATGCGGCCCAGCTCGAGGAAATCGTCGTGGCCGATGACATCCAGCAGGAGCTCACGCACCGAGCGCACGTGCACGGGGGCGGCCCGCTCGAGCAGCTCCCGGCCGGCGGCGGTGAGCTGGGCCTGGCGGCCGCGGCCGTCATCGGCGCAGCGAATCCGTTCCACCAGGCCCCGTCGCTCCATGCGGGAGATGGTGTGGGTCAGGCGCGAGCGGGAGTGGACGACCTGGTCGGCGAGCTCGGACATGCGCAGGAAGCCGCGTTCGGCCTCGGACAGGCGCACGAGGATCTCGTACTCCCCGAGGGCGAGGTCGATCTGCGGATCGGCCTGCAGCGCCTCGGAGAAGCGATCGGACAGTCGCGTGGTGGCGTACAGGAAGATGCGCCAGGCCTCCTGCTCACCGGGGCTCAGCCACAGGTCCTCCGGCGTGGAGGGGCGGTCCGGGGCGGGCTGCTGGGGCGGGGTCTGTTCACCGCTCGGCGTTGACTTCATGACGCACATCACGCTTTCCTGAGTCTGGCTCGTTCTGCAGTTGCCATCCTGCCCGAGATTAGTTTATCTTTCAAGCAAGACGGTGGTGACCCCGGGCCACGAGCCCGGAGCGCCCCGAGAACAATCCATCGATCACGGAGAATCTTATGAGCGACCTGACCCCCGGCACCTGGACCCTGGACCCGACCCACACCTCCGCTGCCTTCACCGTTCGCCACGCGGGCATCTCGAAGGTCCGCGGCCAGTTCACCGAGCCCTCCGGCACGCTCACCGTCGGCGAGGGCGGCAAGGACCTCGCGGTGAACGTCACCCTGCAGACCGCCTCGATCGACACCGGCAACGCTGACCGCGACAACCACCTGCGCAGCGCCGACTTCTTCGACGCCGAGCAGTTCCCCACCGTCACCTTCGTCTCCACGACGATGGAGGACGGGGAGATGACTGGTGACCTCACTCTGCACGGCGTCACCAAGTCCGTGACTGTCGACTACGAGTACGAGGGCGCGGCCACCGACCCCTTCGGCGTCTACCGCGCGGGCTTCACCGGCTCCACCAAGATCTCGCGCAAGGAGTTCGGGCTGACCTGGAACGCCGCTCTCGAGGCCGGGGGCGTGCTGGTCTCCGATGAGGTGCGCATCCAGATCGAGGTGGAGTTCACCGCTCCCACCGCGGCCTGATGAGCACCACCTGATCTGCTCTGTCGCCCCACCGGGGCGCCGACGGGCCGTCCGCATGCTGCGGGCGGCCCGCTCGCATGCCCGCTAGAGTCCCGGCCATGAGCACCGAGCGCCTCCCCCGCCCCACCGACCCCGACGCCCGGGTCCTCTACCTCACGCGCGAGGGCTGCCACCTGTGCGAGGAGGCGCTACCTGTGGTGCGTGCGGAGGCCGATCGCGCCGGGACCACCGTGGAGGTGCGTGATATCGACGCGGACGAGCAGCTGCGCGAGCGCTTCGACTATGACGTGCCGGTGATCATCATCGACGGGCAGATCCACGCGAAGTACCGCGTCGAGGCGGAGGCGCTGCGGGCGGCGCTGCGGCATCGGCCCTGGTGGAAGCGGCTGCTCGGGCGCGGTTGAGCGGAGCGCCCCGCAGCGTGCCCCGTCGGCCCCAGCACCCCGCACACAGCGACGACGAAGGGCTCCTGCCGGATCCGGCAGGAGCCCTTCGTCATGCGCGGCGCGCACAGGGCGCGCCACTGCTCACTTCTTGTTGCGGCGCTGGTGGCGGGTCTTGCGCAGCAGCTTGCGGTGCTTCTTCTTCGACATGCGCTTGCGGCGCTTCTTGACGACAGAGCCCATAGGTGCCTCAGTTCTGCAGGCGGCCGCCTGCGATGGTCAGCGGATCTGGAGTGCGCGGCCCCGCGGACGGCGCACGATGCGCGTGCGGGTCCGGCGCCACGGTCGACCCACGATTCTACACGCCCGCCCCGCACCTCACCCGCGGGCGAGTGCGAGATCTCTCGCAGCGTCGGCGGCGCGGGCGAGCTCGGCATCCACCGGATCCACCACGAGATCCTCCGCGACAGCCCGCACCCGGGCGGTGAGCACGCGGCGGGCGCGGCGCCGGTGCGCCGCCCCGATGAGCGCGGCGATCGCCGCTCCGGCGGTGCCGAGCAGGATCCCGACGGCGATCCCCAGCACGATGAGCACCGTGGGCAGCGGCAGGGGGATCCACAGGCCCTCAACCATCGGCAGTGGCAGCGGGGGCACCCCGAGAGAGATCAGCAGCGTGTTCAGCGCGAGCCAGCCGAGCCCCACCACCCAGGTGAGCAGCGCAAGCCACTGCAGGATGTCCAGGAGCGGCCACCACCAGGAGCGGTCCATGGCGCACAGGTCCGCTTCGGCGACCGCCTGGTCCAGGGCGTCGGGCAGCTCGTCTTCGTAGGTGCGGGCGGCGCGGCGCACGGCGGAGCGCCAGGCGTCCCCGCCGCCGGCGGAGGATTCATCGGCGAAGCGGCGCAGCCCTCCGGAGGCGCGGGCGGCCGCAGCGGCATCGGGGGCGGGCAGGGAGGTGCGTTCGAGGCCTTCGCCGTCGCGTTCCTGTCCGATGCCGAGGCGGCGCAACGGGTCGGCGCGCAGTCCGCGCAGCCAACGCACGGGCGGCCAGCCCACGCGCCGCGCGGCGCGCATGCGGTAGGAGGCGCCAACGGCCTGCGCGACCGGCTCCACGCGGGCCGCGGTCGCGAGGTCGTCGACGAGGGCATCGACGTCGGCGGGGGCAGAGCGTTCGGGCAGCCCGGCGGGGTCGGCGGCCTGCTGCAGCTGCTCGGCGGCCGAGCGCACATCGGCGCGCTGGCGGGCGGCGCTCGCCTCCTGGCTGCGGGCGATGCCGATCAGCAGCTCGCGCAGTTCCTCGAGCCCCTCCCCTGTGGTTGCGGAGACCGCGAGGACCGGGGCCTGGTCGAGTCCGTCGGCCCGGGCGATCAAGCGCAGGGACTCGAGCACGGCCTCGCGTTCGTCCTCGCGCACGAGGTCGATCTGGTTCAGGACCAGCACGGTGACGGCGTCGTGCCCGGCGAAGGGGCGCACGAACTGGTGGTGCAGCACGGCGTCGGCGTACTTCTGCGGATCGGTCACCCACACGAGCACGTCCACCAGGCCCGTCATCCGTTCGGCGATCTGCCGGTTGGCGCTCTCCACAGAGTCGAGGTCCGGCAGGTCCAGCAGGATCAGTCCGGGTGGTGCGGTCTCGGTCTCGCGGCGCAGCAGGCGGCGGCGCGGGGCCCCGGCGCGGGCGAGGGGGCTGTCGGCGTCGAGGTGGTGACGCTGTTCGACCTCGAGCCAGTCCAGCAGGGGGTCGCTGTCGTGTTCACCGAGCACCGCGGCGACGGGCTCGGAGGTGGTGGGGCGGCGCACGGCGGCCCGGGTGATCTCGCGGCCGATGAGGGCGTTGGTGAGGGAGGACTTGCCGGATCCGGTGGCGCCGAACAGGCCGATGACGGTGTGCTCGGCCGAGAGCGCCTGGCGGTGGTCGATGCGCTGGAGGACCTCGCGGGAGCTGTCCACGGCGCCGCTCGGGGCGACACCCTCCAGGGCGTCGGTCGCGGATTCGAGGGCGTCGATGCGTTCGAGCAGGCTCGCACCGCCACGGCGGGAGCGGCGCTCGGTGCTGCTGGGGCGGGCGTTCATGCGTCCTCCCGGATCCGGGCGGCGAGGGAGGCGAGCGCTGCGGCATCCTCGGCGAGCGCGTCACCCGCGCCGGGCTCACCCAGCTCCTCGAGACGGTCCAGGAATGGGCCGGACCGTTCGGCGACCAGGGCATCCAGCCGCGCGGTGAGGCGTTCCCGGGCGATTCTCGCCATCTTCCGCACGGCGTCGTCGCCGAAGATCGTCTCCAGCAGCTTCTGGCCGACGACGGCGGTCGCGGCCCCCGCACCGACCTCCAGGCCGGTGGGGATGAAGGCGGTGGAGGTGAATACGACGACCATGAGCGCGACGCCGACGGCATTGACCCCGAGGGACATGAGGCGGGCCTTGGTGCGCCGGTCGGAGCCTTCCGCGCGCACGAGCTCGAGCACATCGCCCTGCCAGGCGCGGATCGAGGCGGCGACCTGTTCGGCGTAGCCGTCGGGGATGCGCGCGAGGTCCTGGCCTTCGGCGAGGAACCGTCCGGCGGGGGTGGCGCGCCAGGCGGCTTCGGCGCGTTCAGCGCCGCGCGCGGACTCATCGATCACGACGTGCACCAGTCCCGTGCCGAGGGCCTGCTCGGCAGCGACCGCGGGGGCGGGCTTACCGCCGAGGGCCTGGGTGAGGCGGTCGCGGACCCTGCCCACCAGGCCCTCCAGTCCGCGGATGAACTCGCCGGTGCCCACGACGTCCTGCCAGCGGGCCAGCACCTCGCCGCGCAGCAGGGAGCCGTCCCCGAGGGCGTCGTCGATGCGCTCGCGCGCCCCGGAGAACGCCGCGATGGCCTGCTCCTTGAGCTGGGTGCGCTCCTGGTCCTGGGCGGCGGCATGCGCGGCGATTTCCCCGGCGGAGGCGGCCAGGGAGTCGACGGCCCCGGCAAGGGTACGGCGGGCGATGCGGCCGCGAGCCCCGGAGTCGGCGGCGAGGTGGGCGAAGTGGTCCTTCAGCTCGGTGACGAAGCGGGCGGGGAGCATTCCATCGGCCTCGAGCTCGGTCTCGGGGACGAGGAACAGGTGCTCGACGTCGATGCCCTGCTTCTCGAGCATGCCGCGCAGGTCCGCGGCGAGCTCATCGGCCACACCCGGGCGGTCGGGGATGCGGTTCATGACCACGTCGACGGTGACGTCGGTGGCGGCGGCGCTGCGCAGCACCTCCCACGGGACGGCGTCCGCGTAGCGGTTGGCGGTGGTGACGAACAGCCACAGGTCAGCGGCGCGCAGCAGCTGGCGGGCGAGCTCGCGGTTGCCGGTGGCGACGGAGTCGATGTCCGGGGCATCCAGCAGTGCCAGGCCCTGCGGGATCGCGTCCTCGGCGTGGAGTTCGAGGGAGGTGGCGGGGTCGTGGTCGCCGGTGGTGTCGCCCGGGCGGGGCGCTTCCGCGTCCCCCGCCGCCCCGGCGTGCACGCGGGCGAGGCCCGGCAGGATGCGGGTACCGGTGAACCAGGGTTCATCGGCGCTGTGGTGCAGCAGGACGGGCCGACGGGTGGTGGGGCGGATGGCGCCGGAACGGCTCACGGAGCGGCCGACGAGGGCGTTGACGAGCGTGGACTTGCCGGCGCCGGTGGAGCCGCCGATGACCACGAGCAGCGGCGCGTCCAGGGATTCGAGGCGCGGGATGACGTGGTCGGCGAGCTGGGCCTGGGCGGCGCGGGCCTCGTCGCGGGCCTGCTCGGTGCCTTCGAGCGGCAGGGGCAGCTCGAGGGTGCGCAGGTGCTCTGCGAAGGTGTCGAGCACGGCAGGGGTCGCGGTGTCGGCGGCGTCGGTCTGCTCGGTCATGGGGTCCCCCGTTCCGTGAGGCCGCGCCCCAGGGTGGGGCGCAGGCCCATTGTGGCAGGGCTCAGTCCAGGAACGGGTCCAGGCCCCATTCGGGGAAGGCAGCGCGACGTGCGGCCTGGATCATGCGGTCCAGCTCGTCCTCGGGGTCGAATCCGAGCTCCCAGTCCCGCACCTGCAGGGGCTGACCATCGCCCGTCATGACCAGTCCCGGCTCCGGGGACAGGCCGTGCTCTGCGCGGGCGTGCGCCGCCGCGACCAGGTATTCCTCCGGCAGGCGGGCGTCCAGCGGCAGTGCTTCGCCGGTCGCGACGGCGAGCAGCTGCGCCCAGGAGCGCGGGACCACGTCGATCACGGCGTATCCGCCGCCGCCGAGGGCCAGCCAGCGCCCGCCGCAGACGTCGTCGGCCAGCTCCCTCAGCATCTCCATGACGGCCACCTGCGCTTCGAGGGTGACCGTCAGGTCGGCCAGGGGGTCGGCGCGGTGCGTGTCGGCGCCGTGCTGGGTGACCAGCAGGGTGGGGCGGATGGCGCGCACGAGCGCGGGGACGGTCGCGCCGATGGCCCGCACCCACCCGTCGGCCGTGGTGCGTGGGGGCAGCGGGACGTTGATGGCGGAGCCGAGGGCGCCCTGGCCGCCGCGGTCCTGCACGAAGCCGGTGCCGGGGAACAGCTGCTTGCCGGTCTCGTGGAGGGACAGGGTGATGGCGCGCGGCTCATCCCACAGGGCGCGCTCCACGCCGTCGCCGTGGTGGACGTCCACGTCGATGTAGAGCACGCGCTGCTCCCCGGCATCCAGGGCGTGGCGGATCGCGACGGCGGCGTCGTTGTAGACGCAGAAGCCGGAGGAGGTGGCGGGTTTGGCGTGGTGCATCCCGCCGGCGATGTGGACGGCGCGGCGCACCTGCCCGGCGCGGATCGCATCGATCGCGGCGATCGCGCCGCCGACGATGCGGGCGCTCGCGGTGTGCATGCCCGCGAAGGCCGGGACGTCATCACCGCCGATGCCGTAGCGGATCAGCTCGGCACGGTCCGCGGCGGTCAGCGGCGCATCGGCTGCGGAGGCGCGCTGCACGGCGGCGATCAGCTCCCCCTCATGCACCAGGGCGATCTGGTCCTCGCGCGCCACCGGGGCGGGCAGCTCGAGGATGCCGGGTCGGTCCAGCACTCCGGCGCTGCGGGCGAGCGCGCGGGTGAGCTGCAGGCGGATCGGCGCCATCGGATGGTAGGGCCCGAAGTCGTACTCGAGCAGCGCCTCATCCCACACGACCCCCGTGACGCCGGGGTCAGCGGCGGCCGGGGACGGCGCCGAGGTGGTGGGGTGCACAGCAGCGGGCATGCCGTGAAGCGTACCCAGGCCGAGACCTCGCCGTAGACTGCCGCGCGAACAGTGGACCACACCTGCGGGGGTGTGGCTGCCCAGCGCAGGGGCGATAAAGCGCAGGAACGGCACCGTGGGACAGGAGGGGCGGACGATGTCGGATCACCAGCACACGCGGCTGGAGCATCAGCAGCGCCCCACCCGGCAGCGCCTGCCCCGCTCAGCGTCCAACAGGATGAAGCAGCGGCAGCAGGACCGATGGCGCGAATGGACGAAGCTCACCCCGGCCCGGGCGGCGCTGGTCGTGTTCACACTGATGATCGCGGTGTTCACGGCGCTGCTGTCCCTGCCGGCGGCGACGCTCTCCGGCGAGCGCACCGCCTTCGTCGATGCCCTGTTCACGGCGGTCTCCGCCTTCTGCGTAACGGGCCTGACCACCCTGGATACGGCGAGCCACTGGTCCACCTTCGGGCTCGTGGTGCTGATCGCGGCGATGAAGCTGGGCGGCCTGGGGCTGATGACGGTGGCGTCGCTGCTGTCGATCTCGGTGATGCACCGGCTGGGGCTCGCGCAGCGGGTCCACACCGCCAAGGAGACCCGAGCGGAGCGGCTCGCAGAGGTGGGCGGGGTGCTGCGCACCATCCTCATCACCTCGACCGCCTTCGAGATGGCGACGTTCGTGGCGCTGACCCCGTACATGGTGGTCACCGAGCACGGCATCGGCGAGTCGCTGTTCCTGGGGTTCTTCTACGCCATCAGCGCCTTTAACAATGCCGGCTTCGTGCCGGAGCCAGCGGGCACCGAGCAGTATCTGGGTGATCCGTTCTTCACGATCCCGATCGCGCTGGCGGTGATGGTGGGTTCGCTGGGCTTCCCGGTGATCCTGGTGCTGGTCAAGAAGCTGCGCACTCCGCGCCGCTGGTCCCTGCACGCCAAGCTCACGCTGGTCACCACGGGCCTGCTGCTCGTGATCGGGTACGTCGGGTTCCTGGCGATGGAGTGGACGAACCCGGCGACAATCGGCGACCGCTCGGTGGAGGTCAAGCTCATGTCGGGCCTGTTCGCCACGGTGATGCCACGCTCGGGCGGTTTCGCGACCCTGGACATCGGCGCTCTCACCGGGGAGGCGCGGCTGCTCATGGAGCTGCTGATGTTCATCGGCGGCGGTTCGGGATCCACGGCGGGCGGGATCCGGGTGACGACCTTCGCGCTGCTGATCCTGTCGATCTGGGCGGAGATTCGCGGCAACCCCGATGTGGAGGTGTTCGGGCGCCGCATCCCGCATGAGACGATCCGCCAGGCCATCGGGGTGCTGGTGCTCGCCACCGCCGTGGTGTTCGCCGCGACGTTCCTGCTGCTGCGGATGACGCCGTATTCGCTGGATGAGATCCTGTTCGAGTCCCTCAGTGCCTTCGGCACGGTGGGTCTGTCCACGGGTATCACCCCGAATCTGCCGCCGGATGCGAAAGTGGTGCTCATCGCGTGCATGTATGTGGGGCGGCTGGGGCCGATGACCCTGGGAGCGGCCCTCGCGGTGCGCTCCCGGGTGCGGATGGTGCAGCTGCCGCAGGAGCGGCCGATCGTGGGGTGAGCACCTGCCGGGCAGTGCCCCATCGGCCCCGACCGTAGACTGGCCCGGCCCTGATACCCGCCCGCGCGCTGGCGCGGCGCCGCGACCTTTCTTGACATCCTTCGGAGGGACCATGCCCCGCAGTGCCCGCGACAACGGTGTGCTCGTGATCGGACTGGGGCGCTTCGGCGCCTCGATCGCCCTGACCCTCGAGCAGCTGGGGACGCAGGTCCTCGCGATGGACACCAATGAGGAGCTGGTCCAGAAGTACTCCGGGCAGCTCACCCACGTGGTGCGGGCCGATGCCACGCAGCTCGAGGTGCTCGAGCAGGTGGGTGCCGCGGACTTCTCCTACGCCGTGGTGGGCGTGGGCACCACGATCGAGGCGAGCGTGCTGATCACCGCGAACCTCGTGGACCTCGGCAAGCCGGTGATCTGGGCGAAGGCGATCTCCGCCGCGCACGGGAAGATCCTGCAGCGCATCGGCGCGAACCACGTGGTGTACCCAGAGGCCGATGCGGGGCGTCGCGCCGCCCATCTGCTCTCCGGGCGCCTGATGGATTTCATCGAATTCGATGATGACTTCGCGATCGTGAAGATGCGTCCGCCGCGTTCGGTGCAGGGCATGACGCTCGCCGAATCAGACATCCGCCAGAAGTACGGCGTGACGGTGGTGGGCGTCAAGTCACCGGGCAAGGACTTCACCTACGCGGAGCCGCCCACGATGGTCGCGGCGCAAGACATCCTCATCGTCTCCGGGCACACGGACCTCATCGAGCGGTTCTCGCAGGTGGGGTGAGTGTGGGGCCGACGGGGACGGATGCCCCCGGGACCAGGTGACCGACGAGGGCCGGGCGGCTTCGGTCAGTCGCCGGTGAGCTCGCGGGAGCGCTCCATCGACGCGGCCATCGCGGAGGCGATACCGCCGCGCACGCCCTGACGTTCGAACTCGGCGAGAGCCTCGACGGTGGTGCCGCCGGGGCTCGAGACGCCGTTCTTCGCGACGGCGGCGTGGGTGCCGGATTCGATGAGCATGGTGGCGGCGCCGCGGACGGTCTGCTGCACCAGCTGCGAGGCGAGGTCCCGCTTCAGGCCTTCACGCACGGCCTCATCGGTCATCGCCTCGATGAGGGCGAACACGAGGGCGGACAGCGACCCGGCGGCGCCGATGAAGGCGTGGACCTGGTCCTCGGTGATGTCCACGACCACCCCGGCGCGGGAGAACAGGGCGTGCAGGAGGTCGTGCTGCGCAGTGGTGAGGCCTGTGCTCATCAGGCCCACAGCGCCCTCCCCCACGCTGATGGGGGTGTTCGGCATGGCGCGAGCGATGGGCTGCGCCTCCGGGAGGACGCCCGCCATCTGCTCAAGCGTCACGGCGGCGGCGAGCGACAGCACGAGGGTGTCCGCGCCGAGGTGCTCGCGCAGCTCGGTGAGGACGCCCGTGACCTGGTAGGGCTTCACGCCGAGAACGACCACATCGGCCCCCTGCACGCCCTCCTCCCGGGAGGCGGCGGCGGTGGCGCCGAGCTGCTGGGCGGCACGCTCGCTGGAGGCGGGCGTCGAGTTCGCGATGCGCAGCCGCTCCCCCGGCACCCCGGCGGCGAGCATGCTCGTGACCACGGGCCCGCCCATATTCCCCGCGCCGATCACGGCGACGGTCAGGCGCGAGAGGTCCGGGAGGTCGGCAGCGGGGCTGTCAGGGGTGTCGGTAGTGTTCATGCTCCCAGGGTAGGGCTCGCGCTCACGACGCGCTGTGGTTGCCGATCCGGTTCTCGAGCACCACGAGCAGCTGCACCGCGAGCACGCCCGCGACAGCCAGACCCAGCATGAGCAGCCAGTCACCGCCCGGGGCGTGCAGGCCGCCGCCCTCGTCCTGCCAGGGCCACAGGCTCTTCAGCGCGCCGATCATGATCCCGGCAAGCACCACCATGGTGCCGCGGTGGTGGTGGACCAGCAGGTAGCGCATGGCCCGCACGATGACGATCAGGCCGATGACGGCCCACAGCCCGAACCAGGCGATGTACCCCAGATCCCGCTGGTCCACGGCCTGCAGGGTGGGCTGGTAGAGCCCCAGGCTCAGCAAGATGAAGGACCCGGAGATGCCGGGCAGCACGAGCGCGCACACGGCGATCGCGGCGGCCGGGGCGATGATCCACGGGCTCGGATCCAGGGAGGTGACGGGAAGGGAGGTGAAGACCAGTCCGCCGAGGACGCCGAGGGCGAACAGTCCCAGCTCCTTCGCGCGCCAGGCCCCACCGGACAGCCGCATCGGCACCAGCACGGACCCGGCGACGAGGCCGAAGAAGATCGCGCGCATGGTCGCGGGATAGGTCTCCACCAGGTGCGCCATCGGCCCGGCGATCGTGAGGACCGCGAGCGCCATCCCGATCACCAGCGGGATCACGAGGCGCCAGGAGACCCGGGCGAGGCTCTGCCGCATTCCGGCCACCCGATCCGGGCCGAGCACAAGGTTCTTCGCGGCGGACGTGAGGTGGTGACCGGAGGCGATGAGGTCGTCGTAGATCCCGGTGACCAGGGCGACGGTGCCGCCGCTGACGCCGGGCACGGTCTCCACCAGGCCGATCAGCGCGCCGCGCACGAGATTCCCGAGCAGGCTGCGGCGCGGCGCCGGCTGCTCCTCAGGGGCGGTCACGGCGGTGGTGTTCTCGGTGCTCATCGGCCCTTTCCCCAGTGCGGCGGGATCTCCCGGGTGATCCGGGCATCATCGGCGGTCGGTGTGCGGCGCGGGGCGCCAGCCTCATCCTCGTCGGGTTCTGCGGGCCAGTCCATCGGCTTGCCGGTGAGAGAGGAGATCACCACACGGGAGGGCCGACGGGGCCTCTCCCCCGTCGGCCGTGTCACTGCCGCTCCTGGTAGCGGCGGATCGCGGAGGACACCGAGACGTCCAGCAGCACGGAGCGCTGCTCGAAGCCCAGGAAGGCGCGAACTTCGGTGGCCAGGTGCTCTTCGAGGCGGGCGCGGCCGTCGGAGCAGATGTACTCCACCACCGCGTCGAAGTCCTCGCTCGAGTAGAAGGACAGGGGGTGGCCGGCGGGGATCTGCGGGCGCGGCAGGCGGTGGCGGATGGTGCCCACGCCCGACGGGGAGCTCGTGGACTCCTCGGCCTCGACCAGGCGCAGGGCCCGGTCCAGGGCGCGGCGAATCCGCTCGGCCTCGCCGTCGGGGTCGATGAACAGCGCCCAGGACCACACGCGCTCGGTGGCCCAGCCGGCCTCCTCGAGGCGCTGCGCCCGCAGGCGGTCGCGCTCACGCTGGCTAGGGGTGGCGACGTAGTGATCGCCGTCGGTGTCCACCGCGAGCAGCAGGCGGCCGGGCAGGTCCGGGTGTCCGAGCGCCAGCTCGATCCGGTCCTCCCCGGTGCCGAAGTCGCGTTCGATCAGCAGGCCCAGGCGGGCCAGGCGGTCGGCGAGGTCGTGGACGAGGGCGTCGGTCTCGAGCGGCCGCGGGGCGGAGTCCTCGGTGGGAGCCGGTTCCGGGTCCGACGTCGGCGCAGCGTCCGCCACCGGTTCCGCAGCAGGCTGCGCCGCGTCCGCGTCCGCCGGCTCCTCGGCCGCCTCACCCTCGTCCGCGTCCTCCGCGACCGGGCCCGCGGTCTTGCGGGCCAGGACAGCGTCGATCGCGGCATCGAGGTCCGCATCGGACATCGCATCCGGCGCTTCGGCGGGCTCACTGCCCGCTGCGGGGTCGTCGACCGCTTCCGGCTCCGTCCCCGTCGGCTCCTCGTCTTCCGGCGCGGGGGTGGCCTCTTCCACCACGGGTGGCGCCACCTCGGTGTCCTCCCCGGACAGCTGCGCCACCTGCGGCACCACGGGCACATCCGCGCCGCCCTGCAGCACCCACAGCAGGGCTCGCAGGTCGCGGGCGCCGTCGGTGCGCAGCCGGGCGTGGTCCAGCTCCTGCACCGCCAGGCCCGAGACGAGCGTGGTGCGGCCGCGGGCGCGGGTGATCACCGTGGCCAGGGCCTTGCGGCCGCTCGGCGAGGACAGCGGCCCGAAGTTGTGCAGCACGCGACCGTGCGGGGTCTTGCCGAAGCCCAGCGAGATGATCACGTCATCGCGCGTGACGGCGGCGGCCTGCGCGGCGGGCACCACGACGAAGGGCTCGGTCGCGGCGGGGTCGAAGAAATCGCGCAGCGCCGGGATCACCGCGACGGTGTGCATGATCCGCTCCATGAGGCGCCGGGCATGCGGTTCGGTGATGGTCAGCACCGCCAGGGAGCGTTCGGGCCGGGTGCGGGCATGCTCGATGACGAGGTCCGTGACGCGCCGCAGCTCCGCCTCGGTGCTCTCCACGTAGTCCCGGCCCTCGGTGACAGGGCCGCGGGCGTCCTCGACCACCAGCAGGCGGTCCTGTTCGAGGCCGACGGGGCTGGGCACGGTGCGGACCGGGCCCACCAGCCCGCGGCGCTGCGCGAAGGCGCGCATGCCCTCGGTGGCGGGATGCGGGTCCCGCCGCACTTCATGGTGCGGGGCGATGCGCAGCATGTCCTCGAGCACGCTCGCGGATTCCTCGCCGCCGTACTCGAGGACATCGCCCACCACGACGGTCTGGGTGCCGCGCACGATCGAGGGCAGCGCGGCTGCCGTGGGAAGACGGCCCCCGTCGGCCACGATCACCACATCGAAGTGCCGTCCGCGCGGGATGACCTGCGGCACCAGGTACGGGGAGGCGAGCCAGGCGGGCCGGGCCGCGAACAGGATGTCCTCGTACTTCGCGGCGAGGTCGCGGATGGACACCGTGGAGGAGCGGGCGAGCTCCGCGATCGCCGAACGGGAGGTGTCCGGGTAGGCCTTCATCGTCGCCACGCGCGTCTCATCGGCGGCGGCATGCACGCGTGCGGAGGAGGCCGCGAGGTATTCGGCGTCCAGGCGGCGGAACCGTTCGGCCACCTGGGACAGGGAGGTGCCGTCGTACTGGGAGAGGGTCGGCTCGGCGCCCGCGATGAGCTCCAGGACGCTGCGCCACCAGGCGAGCTCCAGCTCATCGGACACCTGCTCGCGCGGGACGCGGCGGGAGCGCAGGTCCTCGACCAGCTCCCCGAGGCCGTCGAAGCTCAGGCGGCGCAGCAGTTCGGTGCGGCGCGGCAGGGTTGCAAGGTCCTCGCGGGTATCGCGAAGTGCGGCGGTGCGGCGCTCGAGCTCCTCCAGCTCCGTGCTCGCGAGGTCGGTGCCCATCTCGGTGCCGTCCAGCAGCACCGCGAGCTCATCGAGGATCCTCTGGGTGTTCTGCGCGGCGCGGTGGACGGCCTCGAGGTCCTTCGGGACGCTGGGGCGGCTGCTGCGCTCCCCGGGGGCGGGGGCGGTGGCCTCCCGCCACTGGGCGTCTACGGCCCGCACTTCCAGCAGGTCGCGGTGCAGGTCCGGGGACAGCGCGGCGGGGCGCTGCAGAGCCTGGGCTTGTTTGCGCAGGCGGCGGCGGGTTCCGAAGCCCATCGTCACACCGTGCTCCTCGCGCCACTGCTTCTCCGCGGTGGCGGCCACGAAATCGGCCACGGGGGCGGAGAACACGGCGGGCTGGAATGTGGCGAGCAGCCCCTGGACGCGGTCCAGCAGGCGCAGGCGCCGCTGCAGCTGCTCGAGGGTAGTGGGCTCGGCGAGCCCGAGCTCGCTGCCGGCGGCGGCGCAGGCGCGGCGCAGCCGCGGGAGGGTCTCCTCATGCAGCTGATCCACGAGCTCTTCGGCGCGGGCGGCTTGGGTGTCGGAACTGATGGGCGCGCCGTACCAGGCGCTGGTCTCCGGGCCCGCGGTCAGCACACCCACCTCAGCGGCCTCGCGCAGGGAGGCGGCGTAGCGCTCCCGCTCGGAGCCGACCATGCTCGCGGCCACGTCGGCGGGCAGACGCACGGCGGTGCGCGGGGCCGGGTGCAGGCGGGTCAGGGCGGCGAGGGCGCTGATCGCTTCATGCGCGGATGCACCCCAGGGCTCCTGCTGGCGGTGCATCGCCTCGACGTGCCCCACCAGGATGTCGCGGCTCTCGGTGAGCTCCGCGGGGGCGGCGTCGGCGTCGGTCAGGCCGTGGGTGCCGGCGCGGCGCAGGCTGCGCAGCAGGGCGGCGGAGGCGTTGCGCTGCAGCGATGGGTCCGGAGAGAGGTCGAAGACCAGTTCATCGAGGTCGCGCTCCTGGGCGGTGCGCACCAGCTGGGCGAGGTTGCGGCGGCGCTGGGAGACGATGAGCACGCTGCGGCCGCGGGCGTTGAGCTCCGCAGCGAGGTCCACCACGAGGTCGAGCCCCGTCGTGCCGGGGGCGACGGGCACGGCGAGGTCCTGCCCGGTGAGGACCTGTTCGAGCACGGAGCGATGCTCGGGGTCCACGGCCGCGACGAGCTCTTCCTCCGGGACGGTTTCCACCTGGGCCTGCTCGCGCTTCTCGCGCAGCGCGGCGGTGGCCTCGGCGTCCCCGGCGAGGGCGGCGATGAGGTCGCTGGCGGCCCAGTCCTCCTGGTCGTGGGCGAGGTCTGCGGCGACGGAACCGGCGGCGTCCATGAGGTTCCCGACCACGAGGGCGTGGCGGATCGTGAAGCCGGGCAGCGGCTGGCCGAGCGAACGGAAGGCGTCGAGCACCGGGGTGGGGTCGAAGCCGTGGGGGCCATCGGTGGTGCCCAGCAGCGCGCGGGCATCGACCGCCACGCCGGAGTCGCGCAGGGCGCGCAGCAGCACGGGGTTCAGGTCCGCGGTGGCGTCGACCTCGAGGTCCACGTCCTCGCGGGCGTTGCCCCGCAGCCGCAGGGTGATGGGGCGCACGAGCACGGGGGCGTGGATCGGTTCGGATCCGTCGGCCGGATGCCAGATCGCCTCGCCGATGCCGAGGTGGCAGGTGGTCAGGCCCACCTCTTCGGCGTGCCGTTCGGCGATCTCGCGGATGGTGCGGGCGTGGGCGCGGGCGTCGGCGAGCGCCCCGACCTCGCGGACCAGGGAGGACAGGCGGGTGGGGCCGCGGCCGGCCAGCAGCTGGGCGAGCCCGGAGGGATGGGAGTGGGTGAGGTCCAGCACCACACCGGCGCCGCGGATCTGGGTGAGGAACGACGGGGCGGTGTCGTCACCGGCGATCTGCTGGGCCCAGCGATCCAGGGCATCGGCCACTCGATCCTCACGGGTCAGGGGGCGGTCCGCAAGGCGCGGGGCGAGCAGCTCCGCCTCGTCCTGCTCGGGGGCGATCCCGGCGCCGACGTCCTCAGCGTGGGGATCCAGCACCACATCGACGTCGCTGTGCGGCCCATCGGCAGCCGTCTCGCCCCGGGGACTCTTCCGGGCGGCGTGACCAGTGCGCTCGGAACGCTCGGTCTCGTCGGCCTGCGCGTTCTCGCGCTCGCGCTGGGCGGCGACCTCGCGGCGTTCCGCAGCGAGGGCGGACAGGGCGTCGTCGCGCCGCGTCGTCGGCTCAGCCGGGGACTCGGCGCGCTTCTCGGCACGCTTCTTGCCGCGCAGGAAACTCCACATGGCGCCTCACGCTACCGGGACAGCGGCCCCCACCAGCGCAGGCGTGCCGGGGGCTGCTTCCGGTCCTCGTCACAGGGCCCCGCGCGCTCACACTTCGTGCAGCCGCACGGAGTTCTCCGCGAGGTGCTCGCGCAGATCCGCGGGGACGGGCCCGGCGAGGACCAGGTCGGTCAGCAGCGCTACGGGGCAGATCCCGGCGAGCGCCCGATGCCCCACCTTGTCGACACTCGCGAGGCCGACGACGCGGCGGGAGTGGCCGATCATCGTGCGGGTCACCCCGGCTTCGGCCTCGGAGTTGCAGGTGAGCCCGGCTCTCACATCGAGCCCGACGGTCCCGACGAACATGGTGTCCAGCCACAGGTCGCGCATGGTCGCGGTGGCCAGCGGACCGGTGAGCTCGAAGGAGTACGGCTCAGCGACACCGCCCAGGACGACGGTGCGCACGTTCGGGCGCAGCACCGCTTCGGTGGCGATGTTCAGCGCGGCGCAGACGATGGTCAGGCCCGGGCGTCCATCGCGGGCGTCGAGGTCGGGGCGGGCGAGGATGCGTCGGGCGGTGGAGCTCGTGCTGCGCCCGCCGTTGACGCCGATGATCTGCCCGGGCTCGACGAGGGCGGCGGCGCAGGTGGCGACGCGTTCACGGGCGGCGGCGGTCTCATCGGCCTTGCGCGGCCCGGCGGCCAGGGAGTAGGCGACGTCGACGGCGATGATTCCGCCGTGAGTGCGGCGGGCCAGCTGGGCGCGCTCCATCTCCACGAAGTCGCGCCGCACCGTGGACTCGCTGACGCCGAGCTCCGCGGCGACCTGCGAGACAGAGAGCTGCCGGGTGGCGGACAGCTGCGTCAGCACATGGTCCCAGCGGGCGCTGCGGGACATGCCGCGGGTGGCTGGTTCTGCGGGGGTTGTGGGGCCGGTGGGGCGTGTGGGGCTGTTCGGGGACGCGGGACTGCTCGCACTCACGCAGCGAGTATTGCTCAGATCATGGTCAGCTGCGGCGCTTCCGCGCAGTTTCGCGCACCCGTGCGGGTCATACCCAGGTCACGTTTGAATCACGAGAGGCCCATCGTTACGGTGACTGCGTCGCCCCGACCGGGGTGGTCACGCGAACGAAAGGACATGATCATGGGCTTCGACGACGCACTGAACAAGGCCAAGGGCTTCGCCGACGACAACCCGGACAAGGTCGAGAAGGGCATCGACACCGCCTCCGATCAGCTCAAGGAGCGCACGGGCGGCAAGCACGACGAGCACATCGACCGCGGCTCCGATGCCGCGAAGGACCACCTGGGCCTCGGCGGCCAGGACAAGAAGCAGGACAAGTGATCCTGTCGGCTCTCTGAGCATTCGACGAAGCCCCCGGCGCTGCGGCGTCGGGGGCTTCGTCATGCGCGGGCTCGCGCCCAGCGGCCCCCAGCTCAGCTGCGGCGGCGCAGGATGCCAAGCGCCGCAGCGATGACTCCGCCCACGAGGACCAGCAGAATCAGCCCCAGGACGGGCACGGACAGGCCCCCGGCATCGGAGGACTCCCCCGCGCCGGGCGTGGACTCCGCCGCCTCAGCACTGGAGCCGCCCGCCTCAGCCCCGTCGGCCGAGTCACCGTCGCCACCGGCAGCGGCGCCGTCGTTGCCGTCGCCGCTGTCAGAGCTTTCGGTGCCCGCAGCCCCGTCGTCCCCCTTGCCGGCCGGAGCTTCCTCACCCTGTTCAACGGTGATGGTGAAGGACCCTTCGATGGGGTGGCCGTCGCCGGAGACGACGCGCCAGGCGACGGTGTGGGTGCCGCGCGGCAGCGGGTCCTCGAGCGCGGCGGTGACGGTGGGGCCCTCGACCTGCGGGGTGATGTCGGCGAGCTGGGTGCCGTCCTCGGTGGTGATCCGTACGACGGGGCTGACGTCCAGCAGGTCGCCGGAGAAGGTGAGGGTGAGCTCCTCGGGGCTGGTCTCGAGGGAGGCGCCGTCCTCGGGATCGGTGCTGATGAGGGTGTCGTGCGCGCGGGCGGGTGCGGGCAGCGCGAGCACGAGCGCCAGCAGCACCGCAAGCAGCAGGCTGAGGGCGAGGGCCAGCCGCGGCCGCCGATCCCCGGCCACGGAGGCCAGCGGTGTCCGGGGGCCGACGAAGCGGATCAGCTGCGGGGTCATTCCTGCAGGTTACGCGAGGTTGCTGGGGATCTCGACAGCGTGCTCGAGCACGGGCAGGGCGCGGCGGGCCTGCGCCACTTCGGCGAGGTCCAGGTCCACCAGCAGCATTCCGGGGTCCGCCCCGAGCTCGGCACGCACAGACCCCAGGGGACCGATGGCGGCGCTGTGACCGATGCCGCGCGGGGCAGTGCCGTCGTAGCCCTCGGGCGCGGACTGGTCGGCGGCGAGAATGATGCTGGTGGAATCCAGGGCGCGGGCGCGCAGCAGCAGCTGGAGCTGCTCACGCTTGCCGGCGCCGGCAGCCCACGCCACGGGCACCAGGATCGCGTGGGCGCCGCGGCGGGCGAGCGCCGTGAACTGCTCGGGGAAGCGGATGTCGTAGCAGGTGGCGATGCCGAAGCAGGTGCCGTCCAGCTCGATCGTGACGAGCTGATCGCCGGGGGCGACGGTGCGGGATTCCCCGCTGCCGAAGGCATCGAACAGGTGGATCTTGCGGTACTCGGCGTGCGGGGTGCCGCCAGGGCCGCGCACCAGCACGGTGTTGTGGACGCGGCCGTCGTGGGCGGGTGTGAAGGATCCGGCGACGATCACGAGCCGATGCTGCTCGGCGAGCTCCTGCAGGAGCGCATCGAACGCCTCGCCGCGCGTCACAGCAGCCTCGTGCAGGTCGGTGCCGAAGGGGGTGAGGACCGCTTCGGGCAGCAGGAGCAGCCGCGCTCCACCCTCGGCGGCGCGGGCGGCGGCCTCCCGGATCCGCTGCTCGGTGAGGTGCGGGTCC
The DNA here is from genome assembly GCF_023062615.1 of Brachybacterium sp. Marseille-Q7125. Classification (NCBI taxonomy): domain Bacteria; kingdom Bacillati; phylum Actinomycetota; class Actinomycetes; order Micrococcales; family Dermabacteraceae; genus Brachybacterium; species Brachybacterium sp. Marseille-Q7125. Next base: position 25,168 of record NZ_JALLAL010000026.1, read on the forward strand.
TCGCCCACCTCGATCTGCGCGATCGCCACGCGCGGCCCCGCGGCGGCACGGACCTGGCTGAGGCTGCGGGCGGTGTCGATGTCCGCGTCCTCCGCGCCGGTCGCCGCGCGGGTCGTGAGCTCGTCCGAGCCCAGTTCGGCGTATAGGCGCTTCATGCTCATACCCGCCCATCCGCCATCGGCGCCGCGGGTTGCCTCGAGCGCGGCGCGCAGGCGCCCGAGCGGCCAGGCGGCGGCGAGGAACTGGGTGTGGCCTGCAGCATCGATGAGGGCATGCACTCCCCCGGTCCGCGCGCCGTCGGCGAGCTGCGCGAGGGTTTCGGGGCGCAGCAGCGGCATATCTCCGGCGAGCAGCAGCACGGGCGCCGCATCCGGGAGCTCGCGCAGTTCCTCGAGGCCGCGAGCGAGTGCCGCGGCGGGCCCGGAGCGCGGCGGGTCTTCGACCACGAAGGTGGCAACGTGCCGGGCGGCGAGCTGGTCCCCGTCGGCTGCGCGCGGTCCCACCACCACCCGGGGGCCGATGGGGCTCGCGCGCAGCACCCGCTCCAGCGCGCTCGCCCCGGCCACGGCGATGCGGGTCTTCTCCGTGCCGCCCAGGCGGGTCGCGGCGCCGCCGGCGAGGATCACGGTGGCGGTGTGAAGAGCGGACTGCTGTGCTGCGCTGGACATAGGTCGATCCTGCCACGGGCGGTACGATGGTCCCCGGTCCGCGCCCGGTTTGCGCACTGTGTAAGTCGGCGGCGGCCCATCAGCCCTCGTAGCTCAGGGGATAGAGCACCGCTCTCCTAAAGCGGGTGTCGGACGTTCGAATCGTCTCGGGGGCACCAGAGAAGTAGCAGGTCAGGAAGACGCGACGGCTTCCTGGCCTCTCTTCTTTTCGGCGATACTACGCAGCCAATACGCAGTGCTCTCAGCCCGACGCTCGCCGAGGCAGCAGCGACCTTCCCGTCACCGCCGCGCCGTGCCGCGGCCTCGTGGATCGCGCGGATCACCGCCTCCTGCGGCGTGACCCCGTCGGCATCGGTCAAGCATGCGAGGATCCGCTCGTCCTCCGCGGACAAGCTGCAACGTCATCTCCTTAGCCGCCCTCACCCCTCCCGGCGTCGCTTCTCGAACTCCTCGAGCCGCGTCCGCACCTCTCGGCGCAGCACCTTGCCCATCTCGTTGCGGGGTAGCTCGGCGAGCACATGGAATTGTTGCGGCACCTTGTACGCGGCGATGCGCTCCTTGAGGCGCAGGCGCAGCGCCTCGACGTCGGGCAGCACGCCGTCGGGGGTGACGATCGCGGCGATGACCTCCTCGGACCCGTTCTCATCGGCCCAGCCCACCACGGCGCTGTCGTCGATGCCCTCCGCGCGCAGCGCGTCCTCCACCTCGGAGGGGTAGACGTTGAAACCGCCGGTGATGACCATCTCCTTGAGGCGGTCCACGATGCGCAGGAACCCGTTGTCGCCCATGACGGCGATGTCGCCGGTGCGGAACCAGCCGTCGTGGAACGCGGCGGTGGTCTCCTCGGGGCGGTTGCGGTACCCGACGAACACCTGGGGTCCGCGCGCCAGGATCTCCCCCGGCTCGCCGGGCTCCACTTCGCGCGAGGGGTCATCGGGGTCCACCAAGCGCAGGTCCGTATCCGGGAACGGCACGCCGATCGAGCCGGCCTCGCGGGTCTCGTCCACCGGGTTGCCGGCGAGGATCGGGGAGCACTCGGTCATGCCGTAGCCCTCGATCAGCAGGCCGCCGGTGGCGCTCTCCCACGCCTCGATGAGCTCGGGCTTCAGCGGCATCGCCCCGGCGATCCCGGTGCGGATGCCCTGCAGGGACTGGCCGCGCTCGTGCGCTCCCTGCACGACGCGGTCGAACAGCGGTGGCACGGCGATCATCATGGTGGGGGTGCGCCGCCGGATCGCGTCCAAGATCAGCCCGGTCTCCGGCTTGGGGATGAGGTGCAGCATTGCGCCGACGGTCAGCCCGGCGTTCATCGACAGTGAGCAGCCGAAGACGTGGAACAGCGGCAGGCAGGCCATGAAAACTTCCTTGCCGGGCTGCAGCGGCGTCACCCATTCGATGGCCTGCGTCGTGGTCGCGAGGAGGTTCCGATGGGTCAGCGGCACACCCTTGGGGCGGCCAGTGGTTCCGGAGGTGTACAGCAGCAGCGCCACGTCCTCATTCGCGGGCCGGTTCGCGGCGGGGACGGACTCTGCGGCGCCGCGCAGCATGTCCGCGAAGTCAAGCGTCCCCTCCGGGGCGGGCTGAGACAGCTGAGCGCGGGACTGGCGGGCTTTAGCGATGGGCAGGCGCAGCAGCAGGCGCTTCGCCCAGGTCATCTCCTCCAGCAGGTCGATCGCGATGATCGTACGCGGCCGGTGCTCCGCGGGCAGGTCGTGAATGGTCTGCGCGGCGGCATTCCACACGATCGCGACGTCCGCTCGATGGTCGGCGAACAGCGGCGCGAGCTCCTGGGTGGGGTACAGCGGATTGTGCTCGACGACGGTGCCGCCGCAGGCGAGGACCGCGTAGAACGCGACCACGTGCTGCGGGCAGGTGGGCATCAGCAGCGCGACCGTGGACCCGGGACCCACGCCCAGGGCGTGCAGGCTCGATGCGACCTGCTCGACCTGCTCGCCGAGCTGGGCGTAGCTGGTGCGGCGGGCGAAGAAGTCCAGGGCGGGCTTGTCACCGTAGGTGCGCACTGCCTCGTCGAACTCGTCGATCAGCGAGCCGGAAGGATAGTCCAGGCCGCGCCGACGCACCCCGTCGGCGTAGGCGGAGCTCCAGCAGTCCTCGGGCGTGGCCATGGCGGGTCCTCACAGGGGAGATGGACGAGAGGGCGGAGTGGCGGCGGCCGACGCTGGCCACCTGCGCAAAAGGTACTCGATGCGGGCCGACGGGCAGCGGTCTCAGGCCGACTGCCCGGTCAGCTGATCCCGCACCTGCTTGCGCAGCACCTTGCCGAGCAGGGAGCGCGGCAGCTCGGTCACCACATGCACCGCCCGCGGCGCCTTGTAGGCGGCGAGCTGCTCCTTGGCGAAGGCGCGCAGCTCCTCGCGGCTGGGCTCCTGGGCGCCAGGCTCGAGGACGATCACGGCGGTGACCTCCTCTCCCCCGTCGGCCCGAGGGATGCCCACCACGGCCGCTTCGGCGATCGCGGGGTGGGTGAGCAGCACGTGCTCCACTTCGGTGGGTGAGACGTTGAAGCCGCCGGTGATGATGAGCTCCTTGGCCCGGTCCACGATGGTGGTAAAGCCGTCGGCGTCCTGTGTGACCACATCACCGGTGCGCAGCCAGCCGCCGGGCAGCAACGCGGCCGCGGTCTCCTCGGGGTTGTCCCAGTAGCCGCGGAAGACCTGCGGGCCCCGCACGAGCAGTTCACCCTGCTCGCCGCGCTCCACCTCACGGCTGGGATCCTCGGGGTCCACAACCTTCACGTCGGTGGAGGGGAAGGGGATGCCGATGGTGCCGGTGCGGCGCGAGGGCGCGAAGGGGTTGCCGAGCAGCACCGGAGAGGCCTCGGTCATGCCGTAACCCTCCACGAGCAGGCCGCCGGAGACCTCCTCCCAGTCCTCGACGATCCGGTCGGTCAGAGCCATCGCCCCGGAGATGCAGTACGTCGCCGAGGAGATGTCCACGCCGCGTTCCTTGGCGCGGGCGGCGGTGCGCTCGTAGATCGGCGGGACCGCGCAGTACACGGTGGCCGGGGACTTCTTCCACGCATCGAGCACCATGTCCACGTCGAACCGCGGGAACAGCACGATCCGGGCACGTTTGAGAATCCCGAAGGTGAGGTAGAGCGTCATGCCGAAGGCGTGGAACATCGGCAGCAGTGCGTAGATCGTCTCCCGGCCGTCCTGCGCCTCGATCATCCAGGCGGCGCCCTGCAGGGCGTTGGAGTACAGGTTCCGATGGGTGAGCATCGCGCCCTTGGGCCGTCCGGTGGTGCCGGAGGTGTACTGGATGACCGCGAGGTCCTCGAGGCCCGGGCGCGGGTGCTTCCGGGCGATCCGCCCTCCGGCCAGGAGCTTCGACCACGGGACGGTGCCGCGCACCCGGGTGTGCAGGGCGCGGCGCTTCGCCCGCAGGGACGGTACCGGCAGGCTCAGGGCCAGGCGCTTCACCAACGGGAAGGCCTCCAGCAGGTTCACCGAGACGATGTGCCGCACCGTGATGTCCGCGGGCAGGGCCTGGACCTTGTCCACCACGCTGTCCCAGGCGATGACCACTTCGGCGCGGTGGTCCTCGAACAGGTGGCGGATCTCCGGTGCGGTGTACAGCGGGTTGTGCTCCACCACGACGCCGCCGATGCGCAGCACGGCGTAGAACGCGACGAGGTGCTGGGGGCTGTTGGGCAGGATCAGCGCCACCCGGTCCCCCGGCTTCACGCCAAGGTCCAACAGACCCTGGGCGGCGCGCTTGACCTGCTGGCCGAGCTCGCGGTAGCTGGTCGTGGCGCCGAAGAACTCAAGGGCGGTGCGGCGCCCGCCGCGGGAGACGGCGTCCTCGAACATCTCCACGAGCGAAGTGGTGGGCGGAGTGATCTGGGCGGGCACGCCCTGCTGGTAGTGCCGGGTCCAGGGGTGCGTCGGTGTGCTCACGCGCCAATCTTACGCGAGCGTAAGTTGCGTCGGAGGGCGTAGCTCAGCCGGCCTTCCGCTCGGCCGCGAGGCGTTGCTCGACCGAGGGCCAGATCCGCTCCAGCAGGTCCTCGCTCGTGACCACGCCGCGGATGCGGGCGGGCCCGTCATCGGGCACCACGACGGCCAGCAGGCGGCGCTGGGTGCGCATCTGCTCGACGGCTTCCATGATCGTGGTGGATTCGCGCAGCTGCAGTGTCTGGATCGCGAGGTCCGCGGCGGGGGTGGCGGGGTCGGCCAGGAGCGTGTCGCGCACATGCACCATGCGCACCTCACGGTGCCCGTCCGCGGTGCTCGGCCCATCCGCGGTGCCCGGTCTGTCCGCAGTGCTCGGCCCGTCCAGCGGCGGCGGTTCCAGCAGGATGCGGAAGTGGCCGGATCGACGCGCGGCCTCTTGGACGTCGGAGACGGTCGCATCCGGCGCCACCGCGGTGGGCCGGACGGTGCGCGGGGCGATGATGTCTCCGACGCTCGTCTGGTGGAGGCTGATGAGGGTGCGCAGCTGATCACCGGAGGTCTCATCGAGCACGCCCTGGGCGGCGGAGTGCTGGACGAGGGTGGCGAGCATATCGGCGTCGTATCCGCGGGCGACGGCGCGATCCACGGGCTCCTCCCCGGCGAGGGACACCAGGCGGTTGGCCATGTGGTTGATCCAGCTCAGCAGCGGGCGCAGCACGGTGACGATCGTGTTGCCCACCGGGGAGACGAGCTTCGCGGCGGTCTCGGGGTGGGCGATCGCCCAGGACTTCGGGGCCATCTCCCCCACCACGAGGTGCAGGAACGTGACGATGAACAGGGCGATCCCGAAGGAGACCGCGTAGCTGGCGGCGGCGGGCAGGCCGATGGCCTCCAGCACGGGCCCCAGTAGCTGCTGCACCGCGGGTTTGGCGACCGCGCCGAGAGCGAAGGTGGCCCCGGTGATGCCGAGCTGGGCGGCGGCGAGCATCATCGTCAGCTGGTTCTGGGCGCGCAGGGCGGCGCGGGCCGAGCCGGAGGATTCCGCCTCCTCCTCGAGGCGGGAGCTCCGGGCGGCCAGCAGCGCGAACTCGATGATGACGAAGAACGCGGAGATGACGATGATCAGCGCGGACAGGGGCAGGGAGAGGAACCAGGGCATCAGCGAGTCTCCTCCCCGTCGACGGCCACGGATCCGGTGGCGCGCGGCTCGCGGCCCCTATCGCCGTCGGCCTCGCCGGCCTCACCGCGCCCGTCGCCCTCGCCGGCCTCGTCGCGCTCGTCAGTCTCGCGAGCGTCCTCATCGCCGGGCCGTTCGGGCTCGATGAGCTCGGCGCGCAGCACGGAAGGCACGTGGTGGTCGATCTCCTGGACGGTCAGGCGCAGCAGGCGGGCCTCGGGCTCATCGTCCTCGAGGAAATCCTCGCCCTGGGCAGGCAGCTCCACATCGTGCGTCTGCCCCTCTTCCGGGAGGGAGCCGTACTCGGCGATGAGCAGCCCGGCGACGGTCTCGTACTCCCCCTCGGGCAGGTCGGAGCCGATGGCCCGTTCGAGCTCGTCAACGTGCACGTCCCCGTCGAGGATCCAGGTGTTCTCCCCGGCAGCGGTGATCTCTTCGGTCTCCTCCTCGTCATCGTGCTCGTCCACGAGCTCCCCGAAGACCTCCTCGGCGATGTCCTCCATGGACAGCAGTCCGGTGAAGCCGCCGTACTCGTCGATCACGCAGGCCAGGCGTTCGCTGCGGCGGCGCAGCTCGGAGACGGCATCGGGCAGGCTCATGAGCTCCGGCAGCACGCAGGGCTCGCGCATGATCACGGTGACGGGCTCATCGGAGGCGTGCGGGGTGCTCATCACATCGAGCATGTGCACCACGCCGACGGGGTTGTGCTCCTCGTCGATCACGGGGTAGCGGGTGTGCTCGGTGGCCATGAGGGTGCGGACCTCGCCGATGGTGGTTTCGGGGTCCACGACGTCAGCGCGGGTGCGGGGGATCATGGCGTGCTCGACGTCCTGCTCGGGGAAGTCGAGCATGCGGTCGATGGTCAGGAACTCCTCATCGGTGAGGTCCCCGGTCTCGCGGGAGGTGGCGACGATGTGCTCGAGGTCCTCGGCGGTGGCGGAGGAGTCCACGTCCTCCACCGGCTGGATCCGCACGAGCTTCAGGAAGCTGTTGGCGGACCAGTCGAAGAAGTGCACGATCCAGCCGAACAGCAGCAGGTAGATGCGGGTGGGGCGGGCCAGCACGAGCGCGGACTTCATGGGCGCGGCGATCGTGTAGTTCTTGGGGAACAGCTCGCCGAAGATCATCTGCACCACGGTGGAGATGAGCAGCGCGAGGACGGTGCCGACAGTGACGGAGACCGCGGCGGGCACGCCCACATCTCCCAGCAGCGCGCCGAGACCCTCGCCGACGAAGGGCTCGGCCACGAAGCCCACCAGCAGGCCGGTGACGGTGATGCCCAGCTGTGCGCCGGAGAGCATGAAGGAGGTGCGCTCGGTGATCTTCAGGGCGGCCTGCGCGCGGCCGTCACCGCTCTCCGCTGCGGTGCGCAGGCGGTTGCGGTCCACCGACATGTAGGCGAACTCCTGGGCCACGAAGAAGCCGTTGGCCGCGATGAGCGCGAGGATGGCCAGCCCGCCCAGGAGGACGAACCCGATGGCTGTCGTGGTGCTCACCGCCGACCTGCCCGGAAAGGATCGGGTTCGGGGCGTTCAGCGCACTCCATGGGATATGTGGCACCTCGGGGGTCGGCGGCAGGAGCTGGTGGTGCGCGCCCATGGGGCGCCCGCTCAGGCTATCAACGGGCACCCGGGAGGCGGCTGTGATGTCTCGCGCCGACGGGATCAGTCGGCGGCCGCGGCGATCTGCTCGAGCTGGGTGCGGTCGCGCAGGGCAGTCCAGCGTCGCCCGGAGTCGCTCAGGCCCTGTTTCTTCCAGCGGGACATGACGCGGGAGACGGATTCGGCAGTGGACCCGGCGAGACCCGCGAGGTCCGCACGGGACAGCGGCACCTCGAGCAGCACGCCCACTTCAACCCCCCTCACCATCCGGAAACCCGCCACGAATCGCCGGAACAGCCTGCACCTTTTACTTGGGCTTGACTTTCTTGACGGCCACTTGGCACAGTGTGCGCTCGTACGGCACGGCCCCGGGTGGAACCGCCGCCCCCGTGCCGCCCGAAGGGGAACGACATGAGCTCGACCACCACGACGCAGCGCACCCGCCGCGTCCTGACTCTCGCCGCTGCTGCTGCCCTGCTGGGCCTGAGCGCCTGCGGCGGCTCCCCCGAGGAGCCCGCCACGCAGGACCCCGCGCCCGCGCAGGAGCAGGAGGGCGGCACGGGCGAGGACACCGATGACCGCGACGACTCTGACGACTCGGATGACTCTGACAGCTCTGATGACTCCGCCGCAACGGACGATTCGGATGCCGATGATGCGGACGACGACGCCGACGGTGACGACGGGGACGTCGATGATCAGGCCGGCGGTCAGGTCCCGGTCGAGGAGCGCCCCTTTGTGGCGCTGACCGCCGATGTGACTAGCGGCGAGGGCAGCGGTGCGCCATGGGCGGCCGATGATCTCGCGGCGGCGCTGGCTGCCGAGATCGGCGGGGAGGACGCCGAGGGTGCGGCGACCTGCAAGAACGACCTCTCGCTCAGCCCGGGGTCCCGGGTCGTCTGCAGCGCCTACCCGAACACCCCGGACGGTGAGGCCAATACCGAGCAGGTGCCGTGGACGGCCTACACGGTCTCGGTGCCCGTGGACGGCGGGCCGGGCGCGGGCCGGGGCGTGCTGTTCGTGCGCGGCGGCGGCTTCCCCGCGGACGCCGCGGACGATCTGGATATGGACGACGTCATGTTCACCGGCAACCGCACGGGCTCGATGGCCCTCGCGGAGGACATCAGCGCCAAGGACCTGGGGCAGCGCACACTCGATGCTCTGACCTCGGACACTGCCCTGATCGATGCGCGCCAGACAGCGGACTGGAAGAAGGTCACCTGCGAGGACGGCCTGAGTGCGAAGGGCTATGAGGTGGCCGACTGCACGGCGAGCACGGGCGACGGCCGGGAGGTCGATCTCAAGGTCGCCCCGGGCACCTGGGTGGGCTATGACCACGGTCTGCTGATCGGGATCTCGGTCGAGGACGTTGTGGAGTGAGTCCCGCGGATGAGGTGACCTCTGCGTGAGCGCAGCGTGACGGCGCGTCGCACCGAGCGGTGCGGCGCGCCGTTGCTCGTTCAGCCCACCGCCCGTTCAGCCCAGGCGTTCCTGCAGGATCCCGAGGAACTCATCGGCTCGATCCACCTGGGCGGCGAGCTTCTCGCGACGTTCGCGGGCGTCGTCGAGCCGCGCCTCCAGGGCGGCGCGGGCCTGCTGGCGACGCTCCCCATCGGCCGCCTCATCCTCGAGCACATCCAGCAGCTCCAGCAGTTCGCCCATCTCCGCGGTGGAGTAGCCGAGCGCCTTCATCCGTCGGATGGTCATCAAGCGCCGCAGGTCCTCCTCGGTGTAGAGGCGGAAACCTCCCTCAGTGCGACCGGTGGGCGGGATCAGGCCGATGGCCTCGTAGTGCCGCAGTGTGCGGGAGGACAGCCCGGTGCGTTCGGCGAACTGGCCGATGTGCATGTTCATGGGGCTCCTCCTCGAGTCCTCGCGCACCCTCCCGACCCCTCGTATTCGGACAGGTCAGCACCATGTGGGCAAGCGCACGGGGCTGGGCTCTCGGCGCAACCCTAACAAGCGGTTAAGGTGGTGCTGAACCTTCTCATCGCGTCAAGGTTTGCTCTCCCCCGCCACCGTCGGCTCCTGCCGTCGCTGCACCCTGCCCTGACCCGCTTCTCGGTCGCTCCTCTACTTTTCCGCCTGCCGCCGTCGGCCCCGTCTCTTCTCCCAGGAGTCTTCTGTGCCTGCCGCCCCAGCGCCCACCACACCGCCCGCGCACGCCCCCACCCCGGAGGAGCGCCAGAGCGTCCTGGCGGCCCTGCGCCGTCCCGCGTGGCTGAAGACCGAGGTGCTGGCCGGCCTGGTGGTGGCGCTCGCGCTGATCCCGGAGGCGATCGCGTTCTCGATCATCGCGGGCGTGGATCCGCGGGTGGGACTGTTCTCCTCTTTCACCATGGCGGTGACCACGGCGATCCTGGGCGGTCGGCCGGCGATGATCTCCGCCGCGACCGGTGCGGTGGCGCTCGTCATCGCCCCGCTCGTGCGGGATTACGACGTGGACTACATGATCGCCGCGGTGATCCTGGCGGGCGTATTCCAGGTGATCCTCGCGCTGCTGGGCGCGGCAAAGCTCATGCGGTTCATCCCGCGGCAGGTGATGGTCGGCTTCGTCAATGCGCTCGCGATCCTCATCTTCCTCTCGCAGGTGCCGGAGCTGCTGGGGGTGCCGTGGCTGGTGTATCCGCTGCTGGCGCTGAGCCTGCTGATCGTGTTCGGGCTGCCCAAGCTGACCACGGCGGTGCCGGCGCCGCTGGTGGCGATCGTGGTGCTGACGATCATCGTGGTGGCTGCGCGGATCGAGGTGCCGACGGTGGGCGACAAGGGCGAGCTGCCCAGCTCCCTGCCCACCCTGTTCATCCCCGATGTGCCGTTCACGCTCGAGACCCTGCGGATCATCGCGCCATACGCGCTGGGCATGGCGCTCGTGGGGCTCATGGAGTCGCTCATGACGGCGAAGCTCGTGGATGACATCACCGATACCCGCTCGGACAAGACCCGCGAGTCCTGGGGGCAGGGCGTCGCGAACATCGTCAGCGGCTTCTTCGGCGGTATGGGCGGCTGCGCGATGATCGGCCAGACCATGATCAATGTGCGCGCCTCGGGCGCCCGCACGCGCCTGTCCACGTTCCTGGCGGGCGTGTTCCTGCTGATCCTCGTGGTGGCCCTCGGCGACATCGTCGGGCTGATCCCGATGGCCGTGCTCGTGGCAGTCATGATCTTCGTGTCCGTGACCACCTTCGACTGGCATTCGATCCACCCCCGCACCCTCGCCTACATGCCGAAATCCGAGACCACGGTGATGGTGGTGACCGTGGTGGGCACGGTCGCGACCGACAACCTGGCCGTCGGCGTGGTGCTCGGCGTACTGGTGGCGATGGTCGCCTTCGCACAGCGCGTGGCGCACCTGGTGCACGTGGAGCGCACCCTCGAGGAGCGGGCCGACGGGACCGCGGTGGCGCGCTACACCGTGGACGGCGAGCTGTTCTTCGCCTCCTCGAACGACCTGTACATGATGTTCCGCTACGCGGAGGACCCGCAGCACGTGGTGATCGACCTGTCGAACTCCCACCTGTGGGACGCCTCGACGGTGGCGGCCGTGGATGCGATCACGGAGAAGTACCACCGCCACGGCACCGAGGTCGATGTGGTCGGGCTGAACAAGGCCAGTCGACGCATGCGGGTGCGGCTCGCGCACCTGCGGTGAGGCGCACTCCCACTACCCTCCTGGCATGACCTCTTCCCCGTCCGCTCCCCCGCCGCAGCCCCGCTCGACCCCGCAGCGGCGACGCTTCGACGCCACGTGGCTGCCCTTCGGGATGATGATCGGCTTCATCCTGGGCATGGGGATCGGCCTGGTGGTGGTGGACAACCTGTTCCTCGGCGCCCTGGTGGGCCTTGCGGTGGGCGCAGGCCTGGGCATCGCGCTGGGACGGCGCGGCAGCGTCCCGGACAGCGCCGCGGAGGAGGACGCGCTCGATGAGGAGCACCGCCGCGCCCACGGCGACCACGTTGCCCCGCGGCGCCCCGATTCTGGGCGCTGACTAGCGATCTCTGGGCGCTGACCAGCGTTTTCTGGGCGCCGACGTGCGCTCCTCCCTGAGGTCTCCGCGCGGTGCACAGAATCTTCACCCAACCACCGCAGCGATGTCATGAATATTCCTTGCCCCTTGACCCTTTGGCACCGTGTGTCGCGGACCGCCGCGGCTCGGTCCACGACGGGAACGCCGTCTCCGAGTCGCTGAGGAGGGACAACAGCCATGACCACAGCACACATCGCACGACGTTCGCGTGCCGCGCTGGCACTGGCCGCCTCGACCGCGCTGCTGTCACTGGCAGCCTGCGGGACCGACACCGCTGCCCAGCAGGGGGATGCTCCGGCCGAGCAGGCTGAGCAGTCCACAGGCGACGGCGGGCAATCCGACAGCGAGGGCGAGCAGTCAGGGGACGGTGCAGGGACCGGCACGGGTGCGGGCGAGGATGAGGCCGCGGCGGGTCAGGGGGACCCGACGCGCATCGTCCTGGCTGCCGACCTCGAGGGCCAGGGCTCGGTGTGGGACCTCCTCGTCGCACCAGGCACCTACGTCGACAACGACAACGGTCTGCTGGTGGGCATCGGCAGCCCGCACGACATCTGATCCCACGAGACACCGCAGCGCCGTGACGGCGCAGCCCGTCGGCTGCTGACCCCGGCCGGTCAGGTCCCTCACCCGGACCTGACCGGCCGGGGCGTGCTGTCGTACGGTATCCATGGCGACGTCCGCTGGGGGGCGCGCCCGTGCCCGGGACGACCCGCGGCGCGCTGACCGGGGAGGACGGCCTCCGAGGAGGACCGCATGACCCCGCCTGATGCCCCGGGTGCACCGTCTTTTGCTGCGGCGCTGCGCCGCATCCTGGACCGTCCCGCGCTGACGCGGCTGCTCATCGGGTGGGGCGCCGTGCTCGCTCTGGCTCATGCGGCACCCGCTCTCGTCGGCCCTCTGCCGGGCTTGGCGCTCATCGCGCTGTTCGGGGCCGTGGTCGCGGTGATCGTCATCGCCGCCGGCGGCGTGGTCGCGCAGGCGGAGGCGCTCGCGCAGCGGCTGGGCGACCCCTACGGCACGCTCGTGCTGACGCTCTCGATCGTGGTGATCGAGGTGATCCTCATCGCCGCGGTGATGCTGGGGCCAGGGCAGAGCGCCACCATCGCGCGGGACTCGGTGATGGCGGTGTCGATGATCATCATGAACCTGGTGCTGGGGCTGTGCCTGCTGATCGGCGGGCTGCGGCAGGGGCAGCTGGCGCTGCAGCGGGTGGGCACCTCGGCGTACCTCGTGCTGCTGGTGCTGCTGGGGGCGACGGCCTTCGCCCTGCCCGCACAGATCGGGGAGGCGGGGCAGTTCCGGCCGGTGCAGGCGGTGGTAGTCGCGGCGTTGACGATGGGGCTGTACGCGCTGTTCCTGTGGCGGCAGATGGGGGCGCAGGCCGCGGAGTTCCAGGAGGTGGAGTTCCGGGAAGCGGTGGATGCGCCTGCCCGCCCGCCCCTGCGCACCGTCCTGCGGGAGCATCGCGCGGAGCTGCTGCTGCGCACGGGCCTGCTGGTCGCGACGGTGCTGCCAATCGTGCTGCTGGCCGAGCACATGGCGGCGCTGGTGGAGGATGGCCTGTCCCGGCTGGGGGCACCGCACGCGCTCGCCGGGCTGCTGATCGCGATGATCGTGTTCACCCCCGAGTCGCTGACGGCGGTGAGGGCGGTGCTGGGCGGCGAGGTGCAGCGCGTGGCGAACCTGTGCCACGGGGCGCTGGTGTCCACGTACGCCCTCACGATCCCGACGGTGCTGCTGCTGGGGCTCGTGACCGCCGCGCCGGTGGTGCTCGCGGAGTCCGGGGCGAATCTGCTGCTGCTCGGGGTGACGTTCGCCCTCGCGGCGATCTCGGCGGCCTCCCCGCGGGTGACGGCCGTGCACGGGGCGGCGCATCTGATGCTGTTCGCGCTGTACGTGCTGGCGCTGTTCGCCTGAGCGCGGCGCGGCGAGGGGGCGGCGGGAGCGAGGGCGGTAGGCTCGCGATGTGAATGCGACGACGCTGCTGATCCCCACCGATGACGGCGACCTGCCCGGCCTGCTGTGGCTGCCGGAGAACCTCGAGGAGCCGGTGCCCGGTCTCGTGGTGCTGCAGGAGATCTTCGGGCTGTCCGACTATGTGCAGCAGCGCTGCGCCGATCTCGCGGCCCTGGGGTACGCGGTGCTGGCCCCGCAGCTGTTCGCGCGCCTGGACCCGCCGGTGGTGGGGGTGCCCGACGGCGAGGATTTCGAGGCCTGGCTCGGGGAGGGTATGGCGCTGACGCAGGCGCTGCCGTGGGATCGGGCGGAGGCCGATGCGCTTGCGGCGCTCGCGGCGCTGCGGGCCCATGGCGTGGTGGACTCCGAGCGGGTGGGCCTGCTGGGCTTCTGCTACGGCGGCGGCCTGGCCTTCTCCACCGCGGCGGCGGCGATCCGGGAGCAGCGGCCACCGTCGGTCCTGGTCTCCTACTACGGGTCCGCGCTGCCGCAGCTGCTGGAGCACGCGGAGATCGTGGATGTGCCGAGCCTGCATCACTTCGGGACCGCAGATGCGTTCATCGAGATGCCGATGGTGGAGCAGATCCGTGCGGCGGTCACCGCCGACGGCGCGCGCGAGCAGGTCGAGTTCCGCCTCCACGATGGCGCAGGGCATGCCTTCGACAACCCGCATCCGGGGCTGTTCGACGCCGATGCGGCCGAGGCCGCCTGGCAGCAGACGGTGGCGTTCCTCGCGAAGACGCTCCCCAGCCGAGGCTGAGGAGCGTCGCGAGGCTGTTCGTCACAACCCGTCGGCCCTTTCCGCTCCGTCGGCCCTCTCCACCCCGGCGACGGGGACCTCCCGGCCCTCGCGCGCCGAGGCGTAGCAGGCGTCGATCACGCGGGCGCGCCGCAGCGCAAGGGAGCCGTCATGCGCGGCGTGCTCACCCGAGCGGACCGCGGCGAGGAAGTCCGCGATCGCGCCGGCGTGGCCGCGGTCCTCGCCGGGGGCGGGGTGCAGCTCGGCGGGCGTGCCGGCCACCTCGGTCCACACGGTGATCTTCGGGCCGGTGGGCGCGCCCCATTCGATGGTGGCCCCACCCTCGTCGCCGTAGAGGGTGACGTAGCACAGGTCGTGCGGGATCCACTGGGCCCAGGACGCCTCCAGCAGCACGGTCTCCCCGCCCTCGAGACGGAGGAAGGCGGTGGCGAGGTCCTCGACCTCGAAGGGCACGCCCTCCTCCACGGCGGAGACGCCGAAGCCGGAGCCGCCGCGGCCCTTGGGGCCGAATTCGGCGTGGGTGCTCGCGGAGGCCGCGGTGACCTCGGGCTCACCCATGAGGTGCAGGGTCATGTCCAGCATGTGGATGCCGATGTCCATCATGGCGCCGCCGCCGGAGCTCTCCGCCTTGGTGAACCAGGTGCCGAGCCCGGGGATGCCCTGTCGGCGGATCCACCCGGTCTTGGCGTAGTAGATGGAGCCGAGCACACCGGCGTCCACGATGTCCTTGAGCGCCGTGACGTCTCCGCGCCGACGGTGGTTGAAGGAGACGTCCAGCACGCGTCCGGTGCGGCGGGCTGCCTCGACCATCTCCGCGGCGGCGTCCCCGGTCTGCGCCATCGGCTTCTCGGTGAGGACGTGCACGCCTGCCTCGAGTGCGGCGGTCGCCATCGGGGCATGTAGGAACGTGGGGGTGGCGATGGAGACGACGTCGAGCCGGGCTTCGGCGAGCATCTGCTGCCAGTCCTGGTAGAGACCCGGGACGTCATGCTCGGAGCCGAAGCGGTCCAGCAGATGCTGCTCCATGGCGGACAGCGCCACGAGCTCGACGGAGGGATCAGCGGCGTAGGCAGCCAGGTGCTGCTGCCCAGCCCACCCCAGACCGATCACCCCGGCGCGCAGCGGGCGGGGGTCAGCGGGGCCGACGGGGGCTAAGCCAGTGGTGGCGGCGCTGTCGGCGGGGTCGGTACCAGCAGAGGCGGTGCCAGCGGGGGCGGGGGCGGCGGGGGGGGGGGCGGGGGGGGCGGCGGGCGGCGGGGGCCCTCCCGGGTGGGGGCGAGCCGGCGCAGCGGGGGTGTCCCGCCGGCCATCCCCCCTGGTCCGTGCGCGCCGGAGCGTCCCGCCCGGGCTCCCACGGGGGGTCGGTATCCCGGCCCCCCCCCCCCCCTCCCGGGCCCCCGAAACCCCGCCCCCCAACCGCGCCGCCCCGCGCGCCC
>NZ_JALLAL010000027.1:0-40263 GCF_023062615.1 Brachybacterium sp. Marseille-Q7125
AGGTGACGGGCGATCCTCCGCACCGACCAGCCCGCTTTCGAGGCCGTCGAGATCTCCGACCTGTCACTGAACGACAACCCCACCCGCGCCATCCGCACACTCCACCGATCAGACCCCCGCCGACCGGAGGTGTTGCTTCGACGCTATGACACCACCCGGGCCCTTCTGGTTGCCTCGCTCGCTAGCCATTCTGGCAATGCGACTGATAATCGTTCGCAATAGTAGCAAGTCTTGAAGGGGAGCTAAGCGTGCACGAGGGCACCTGTGTCGTGTGTCGTGCTCAGCCGGAGGCCCGGTTCGTAGGCCGCTGGTGAGGTTTAGCGATCTCGAAGATTGGCTTAACCTTCGGCTTGTGCTGCAGGTATTTCACGGTCACGCGGGTGCCAATGGGGTAGTGGTCGTCCATGAACTGTTCGGTGTACTCGCGCGCGTTGCCTGAGACATCGGTGAAGCGCACCCAGGCGAAGGTTTCGGGCCCTGAATCCCAGTTGTGATTGCACTTGATGATCGTGCCGGTTGTGACGGTGCCGTTCTCGAGCAGCTCAGTGTCTTCGGCTGCCTTGGCGAAGCTGCGGCGCCTATCAAGCTCGAGCAGAATGATGATGAAGACGCCCGCTACTGCGAAGAACAGGGCATCGAATAGGTCTCTCTCTTCGGGGCTCAAAAAGTGTCCAACGCCGTAAACGATGCCGAGTAGACCGAGGGGCGTCAGGTTGCGCTGGTCGAACTGAATCGGACGCCTAAGCTTTCTCGGCGAATACTCGTCATTATAAATTTCAGCGGTGTCGTCGAGCTCGCCAGCAATGATGGTGAGGAAGGGCGCGATACCGCCCAGCACAATTATCGGGGCCCAGTCGAATAGCCAGTGGACAATGCCCGGCAGCGTCACTCCAAACAGCGAATCCGGCCCGTAGCCATTGATGAAACCGGCCACGAGAGCCACGATCGTGAGCGGGTTTGCGATGCTGCGCAGGTGGAATGCCCAGCGCTTGAATCGAGCCTCTAGTTCGGATGCTTTTGTTGACCGGGCCACTTGAAACTGATCCTTTCGCAGCACGCTCTCAGTCGGGGCAATAGGCCGCTGAGCCGCCCCCTTCATTCGGTCCGGACGTTCTGTGAGTCGTCGGTTTCCATTTGATGGGTGCACTGCCGAGCGTACTCGGCTGGGGTTAGGTAGCCGAGCGAGGAGTGCCGGCGGTGGTGGTTGTACTCGTCCTTCCAGTCGCCGATGATGACCTGTGCGTGCAGCAGCGAGTAGAAGCTGTTGATGTTGAGGCACTCGTCGCGGATCCGGCTGTTGAACGACTCGACGTACCCGTTGTGCCAGGGCGAGCCGGGCGGAATGTAGAACAGGCCGGTACGGGTGCCGGCCCAGTTGGCCATCTCATCGCTGATGAACTCGGGACCGTTGTCGGATCGGAGTACCGCGGGGGCGCCGCGGACGGCGACGAGGTCCTCGAGATGGGCGGTGAGCCGGTCCGCGGTGATCGACCGTTCGACAAGCCCGCCGATGCACTCGCGGGTGTGCTTGTCGAGGATGGAGCAGATCTTGATCGGACGGCCCTGCTCGTCCGCGTCGAACTGGAAGTCCACCGCCCACACGAGGTTCGGTGCGACCGCTGCCGGGGCGTCGACGGTCGAAGACTCAACGCGTTTGCGGCGACGCCGCTGCGGGACGCGCAGCCCTTCCTCGCGCCAGAGCCGTTGGATCTTCTTGTGGTTCACGAACCACCCCTCGCCGCGGGCATCGTGGTAGGCCCTGCGGTATCCCCACCGCGGGTGCTTCTTCGCATACGCCCGCAGCCAGTCCCGCAATGCCAGGTCCGGGTCGGCTGTCGTCTCGCTCTGGAGCGGGCGACGGTATGCGGAGCTGCTCAGCCCGGCCAGACGGCACGCCATTCGTTCGCTCACCCGCAGCTTGCGCTTGAGGTGGTTGACGGCGGCGCGGCGCCTGCCCGGGCCTAGAAGTTTCCCTCAGCCAGCTCCTTGAGCGCGGCCTTCTCGAGCTCTGCTTCGGCCAGCAGCCGCTTGAGCGTGGCGTTGTGCTTCTCAAGCTCCTTCAGCCGCTTCGCGTCGTCGGCCTTCAGCCCGCCGTACTGGTTCCGCCACCGGTAATACGTCTGCTCGGACACTCCGAGATCTCGACACACCCCGGCGATGTCGCTCCCGTTGGCGAGCATCCTGTCGGCCTGCCCGAGCTTGCGGACGACCTGCTCCGGAGTGTGACGCTTCCTGCTGTTCGTCATGATCTGTCCAGTCTCCCTGCCCGGACCCGGGCAACAGGACGACTCACACAACCACCGGACCTACCAAACGGGGTCAGCCCGGCGGCATAGCAGCGGTTGCCATCTGCCTTCCCGGGTTCATCGGCATCATCACCTCGCTCGCAGCACGTGCCCTCGCCGCGTGGGGACAGCGATACGGCATCGTGAGCGCCCTGGTCGCAGGACGCCTCATGATGGCCGATCCGGGAGCGGTGCGACGCCTCAGTGCCGGCATGGCCCTGGTCATTATCCTCGTGGCCCACCTCATGACGCTCGGCACCATGACCACCTCAACATTCAGGGAGGCCGCTGCCCTGCGAGACCGCTTCGGGGACTCCCTGCTGGTACTGGACACCTCCCGCAGCGGTGATGAGGCGCCGCAGCTCGTGGATGATGCGCTCTCGGGCAACGGTGATGTCATCGCCGTGATGACCCAATACGGGAACTCCCCGAGCGACCCGGTCCGCGCAACGGTCACCGGATCCTGCGATGCGCTGACAGCGCTCAGCCTGCCGTGCACCGATGGTCCGCTGGAGACGTCGGATCAGGTGGATGACGACAGAGGACGCTGGATGCTCGATGGCATCGACGAGGTGCAGATCGCCGTGGGCAGCGCCTGGGATATCTCCCCCGATGGGGAAGCGCCCGCAATCTATGCCGTCTCACTGGACGGCGAGGATCTTCCCCGCGAGGAGATCGCGATTGAACTGTCCCAGCAGGTGCTGCCCCGCTCCGAGCTGTCGAACATCGGCGAGGAGTGGCTGCAGGGCTACTGGACCGGCTACGACAGCTTCTACCGCTGGCACCCGTTGATCGCAGTAGTGGCAACAGTGCTGCTGGCGCTGGCGATCTCCGGTGTCGTGCTCGGGGACTCCGATGGAGCATCGGATCGGCTCGGGGTGCTGAGCATGTGGGCACCCGGGCCGGGGCTCTCCCTCGGGGTCGCAGTCGGTCGAGTCCTGATCCCGTTGCTGGCCGCCATCGTCACCGGCGGTGTCACCGCCTTCGCCACGACGTTCCCCTACACACTTCCACCGTTCAACGGATTCCTCCCGCCGGGATACTTCCTGGCCACCTCGGTGCTGCCGGTGCTGGCGGCACTGGTCATGGCCGCAATCGCGGCCCTCGCGCAGCACCGAGCCCTGCGTCGATGGCGGCCCGGTGTGTCGTCTGCGTGAGCCATCCCGGTGGCACTCCGCCCAGGAGACGGCAATGTCCCGACCCGCATCATCGAGATCACGGAAAAGAGGTCAAGCCGCGGTGCGCGGCTGACCGCACTCAGCGAAGGGCCCCGCACCGATCACCGGTGCGGGGCCCTCCTCTCAGCTGTTCAGCCGTTCAGCGACTCACGCCTTGCCCTGCTCGCGCTCGCGCTCGGGGTCCACGGAGTCCACGAGCTCGGCGGTGTCATCGGCGCCCTCGGCATCGCCGGGCAGCGCCTCCTCGATCGCGACCGCGGAGGCCGTGGTGGACGGCGCTGCGACGGTGCCGCCGGTGCGCTTGGTGTACCCCACCTCGCCCTCGAAGGCGTCCATGATCAGCTCCTTGAGCTCGATCACGAGCGGCTCCTTGGGGTTCGCCGGGGTGCACTGGTCCTCGAAGGCCCGGTAGGCCAGCTCGTCGATGACCTCATCCAGGTGCTCCTGGGTGGCGCCGTTGGCCTTGAGGCTCAGCTCGATGCCGAGGTCCTCGGCCAGCTTGCTGACCTCGTCGATCAGCGACTGCACGCCCTCCTCCGTGGTGGAGGCCGGGAAGCCCATGAAGCGCGCGAACTCGGCGAGGTCCTCATCGGCTTTGTAGCTCTCGTACTTCGGGAAGATCGCGTGCTTGTACGGCTTGGTGGCGTTGTAGCGGATGACGTGCGGCAGGAAGATCGCGTTGGTGCGGCCGTGGGCGATCTCGAACTCGGCACCGCACTTGTGCGACAGCGAGTGCACGATCCCCAGGAACGCATTGGCGAAGGCCATGCCGGCCATGGCGGAGGCGTTGTGCATCTTCTCCTTCGCATCCATGTCGTCCTCGAGCACCGCCTTGCGGAGGTTCTCGAAGATCAGCTGTCCGGCCCGCAGCGAGAGCCCGCGGGTGTAGTCCGAGGCCATCACCGAGACGAACGACTCGATCGAGTGGGTCAGCGCATCCAGGCCCGAATCCGCTGCCGTGCGCCGCGGCACGGTGTCCACGAACTGCGCGTCCACGATCGCGACCGACGGGGTCAGTGCGTAGTCCGCCAGCGGGTACTTCACGTGGGTCTCGGAGTCGGTGATCACCGCGAACGGGGTGCACTCCGAGCCGGTGCCCGAGGTGGTCGGGATCGCCACGAACTCCGCCTTCTGCCCCAGCTTCGGGAAGCGGTAGGTGCGCTTGCGGATGTCCATGAACTTCTGCTTCATGCCGAAGTAGCTGGCCTCGGGGTGCTCGTAGAACAGCCACATGCCCTTGGCAGCGTCCATCGCGGAGCCGCCGCCGAGCGCGATGATGCAGTCCGGCTCGAAGTCCCGCATCCACTGAGCCCCCTTGAACACGGTCTGCGAGGAGGGGTTCGGCTCGACGTCGGAGAAGATCGTCCAGGCCACCTCCTGCCGACGCTGCTTGAGGTGATCGATGAGGATGTCCACGTAGCCGAACTGCACCATGCCGGGGTCGGTGACGATGAAGACCCGGTTGATCTCCGGCATCTTCTGCAGGTACTGCACCGAGTAGCGCTCGAAGTAGGTCTTCGGGGGCACCTTGAACCACTGCATGTTGTTCCGCCGTTCCGCGATCCGCTTGACGTTGATGAGGTCCGTCGCGCTGACGTTGTGCGAGACGGAGTTGTGGCCGTAGGAGCCGCAGCCCAGGGTGAGTGAGGGGATCAGGCCGTTGTACACATCGCCGATGCCGCCCAGGGCGCTGGGGGAGTTGGCGACGATGCGGCAGGCCTTCATCCGCAGCCCGTACTGCCGCTCGATCGCCGCATTCTGCGTGTGGATCACGGCGGTGTGGCCGAGCCCGCCGAACTCCAGCATCTTCGTGGCCTTCTCGAAGCCCTCTTCAGGGCCGGAGACCGTCATCATCGCGAGCACCGGGCAGAGCTTCTCGCGCGAGAGCGGGTGGTCCTCGCCGACGTCCTCGATGCGGGCCAGCAGCAGCTTGGTGCCCTCGGGAACCTCGATCCCGGCGCCGCGGGCGATCTCGGCGGCGCTCTGGCCCACCACGGAGGCGGCAATCCCGCCCTTCTCGGTGACCATGAAGTCCTCGAGCTTGGCGCGCTCGGCGTCGCTGAGGACGTGCGTGCCGTACTTCTGGAACTCGGCCAGCAGCTGATCGGCGATCTCCTCATCGACGATGATCGCCTGCTCGGAGGCGCAGATCATGCCGTTGTCGAAGGTCTTGGACATCAGCAGGTCGTTCACGGTGCGGGAGATCTTCGCGGTCTTCTCCACGTACACCGGCACGTTGCCGGGGCCCACGCCGAGCGCGGGCTTTCCGGTGGAGTAGGCGGCCTTGACCATGCCGGAGCCGCCGGTGGCCAGCGTCAGCGCTACGCCGGGGTGGTTCAGCAGCGCGTCGGTCGCCTCGAGCGACGGCTCGGTGATCCACTGGATGCAGTTCTCCGGGGCGCCGGCCTCGACCGCGGCCTCGTGCATGATCCGTGCGGCGGCGGCGGAGCACTGCTGGGCGCTGGGGTGGAAGGCGAACACGATCGGGTTACGGGTCATGATCGAGATCAGGCACTTGAACATGACCGTCGAGGTGGGGTTGGTGACGGGGGTGACCCCGGCGACCACGCCGACGGGCTCGGCGATCTCGGTGATGCCCTTCTGCTTGTCCTCGGCGATGACGCCGACGGTGCGGTTGTACTTGATCGCGTTCCAGATGTATTCGGTGGCGAAGATGTTCTTCACGCACTTGTCCTCGAACAGACCGCGGCCGGTCTCCTCGACGGCGAGCTTCGCCAGGGGCATGTGCTGGTCCACGCCGGCCAGCGCCATGGCGTGGACGATCGCGGTGATGGTCTCCTGATCGTAGGAGTCGAAGGCCTTGAGCGCCTCCTGGGCGCGGGTGACCAGGCCGTCGATCGTGGCCTGCGTGGGTGACGGCGAGGTGGTCGTGGTATCGGCGTTGCCGGTCATGATCTCGTCTCGGTCCTTGCCTGGTTCGGCGGGAAGCCCCTCCGGGTGGTGGGGCCGACGGCTCTGGGTGTCCGTCAGGTATCACGGTAGCCAGGGCCGACGGGGCGCGCCACCCCCTTGAAGAAACTTCGACAAAAAGGGTGTTTATGCAGGTCAGGGCTGCGCGTAGGGGGTCGGCGGTGGTGGCGTGGGGTGGGCGTCGGCTCCCGGACCTCGCGGATCGGCGATGACTTGGCGAAAGTGCCCCAAGTCTTTCGTCCCGCCCCGACCAGCGGATTCGATGATGTGATGAAGCCTGGGGGAGGAGCGGCGTTCCCGCGAAGTCGCAGCGCGCCGGGATCGTCCGGGTGGTCGCCCGAGGCGTAGCGGGGACGAGAGTCCCTTTGCGTCACTTCGACAACATGGCGCGTGAGGGACATCACCGCCGATGGGGGATTGCCGGGCGCCTCCTGGGTCGCAGAGCTCCCTGAATCGTGACGCCCCCTGGCTTGTCGCGCCCGCGGCGCCGCGGTGCTCGCAAGGTGTGACGCATTCCGCCGCTGACCCCGTGGCGCAGCGTGGTTCCCCTCGGCTACTGTGGAGCCACCGAAGACCGCCGGTCGTCGCCCTCGACCCCGAGGGGGACCGAAGATCTCCCGCACGGGATGGCCTGCGCAGGTGATGAAGCGACCCCCGCATGGTCGCACCCGCCCGACTGCTGTCGGCGTGCGGTGCCGCCGTGCCCTGTGGCCTCGACACCTGCGTGTCGAGGCCTTTCTCATGTCTGGGCGCCCTTCACCCGGTGGCGAGAGACCTCTGGAAGGAGGGCCATGGCGAACCCCGAGAAGGCGGCCGCGGTCCAGGAGATCGTGGAGCTGTTCCGCGACTCCGACGCCGCCGTCATCACCGAGTATCGCGGCCTCAGCGTGGGGGAGCTCCAGCAGCTCCGTCGCGCGCTGGGTTCCGAGACGACCTACGCCGTGGTGAAGAACACGCTCACGGAGATCGCTGCCCGCGAGGCTGGCATCGACGTCTTCGACGGCACGCTCAGCGGGCCGACCGCCATCGCCTTCATCAAGGGCGAGCCGGTGGAGCCCGCGAAGGCTCTGCGTGACTTCGCCAAGGATCACGAGAAGCTCGTGGTCAAGTCCGGCTACTTCGAGGGCAAGCTGCTCTCGGAGCAGGACGTCCAGAAGCTCGCGGACCTCGAGTCCCGCGAGGTGCTCCTGGCCAAGGCCGCCGGCGCCATGAAGGCGTCGATGTCCCAGGCCGCCGCAGTGTTTGCGGCGCCGCTGTCCAAGGCAGCGCGCACCGTGGACGCGCTGCGGGCGAAGCAGGAGGCCGCCTGAGCCCCGGCTCACGGCCACCGCATCCACAGCCGCAGCGCTGTTCCCGGTCGCTCCGACGGAGCGGCCACCGCTTGACCTGGCGCACCCGCGCCACGTGACATCGGGCGCACCCGCGCCGTTCAACACCGCAGGGACACAGGTCCCACGACAGGAAGGAACGCCATCATGGCGAAGCTCAGCAACGACGAGCTCATCGAAGCTTTCAAGGAGATGTCCCTCATCGAGCTCTCCGAGTTCGTGAAGCAGTTCGAGGAGGTCTTCGAGGTCACCGCCGCTGCCCCCGTGGCCGTCGCCGCCGCTGGCGGTGCCGCTGCCGGTGGCGACGCCCCGGCCGAGGAGGAGAAGGACGAGTTCGACGTCATCCTCGAGTCCGCCGGCTCCGCGAAGATCGCCGTCATCAAGGAGGTGCGCGGCCTGACTTCCCTCGGTCTGAAGGAGGCCAAGGCTCTGGTGGACGAGGCTCCCAAGCCCGTCCTCGAGGGTGCCAAGAAGGAGGACGCCGAGGCCGCCAAGGCGAAGCTCGAGGAGGCCGGCGCCACCGTCACCCTCAAGTGATCGACCGCGCACGTCACCGCGTGCGCCTCACCTGAGGGCGGTATCTCCGCCAACTCATCGGAAGGGCCGTCCCGCATCTGCGGGGCGGCCCTTCCGCCTGTCTGAGACCTTTTCGTGACTTTCGAAATATGAGAAAGCTCTGAGAGAACTCTGAGTGAACTCTAGGCTGGGCCGGGACTTCAGTCCCTCCGATCTTTCGGGAGCTTTTCGTGCCCATCAGGCCCCTGCGTCGACTCTGCGCCCTCAGCGGCGCCCTCCTCCTCGGAACCCTGGGCCTGGGCGTGACCGGCGCCGCCGCGGACCCCTCCCCGCCTCCCGAAAAGCCCGGCATCGGCGCTGCACCGGCGGGCGGCACCCCCACCATCCCGGACGCCCTGGATGCGGCGCCCGTGCAGGTCATCGTCCTGCTGCGCGACCAGCCCACGCAGCTGTCGCTCGCCGCCGAGAAGGACCGCCTGCGCACCCAGCAGCAGCTGCTCGAGGACTGGTCGAGCACCTACGGCCTGCAGGTGGATCGCCAGTTCGGCTACCTCGTCAACGGCTTCTCCGCCACCGTCCCCGGGGACCGCCTGGCCGATCTCTCCCTCGAGCCCGAGGTTCTCTCGGTGCGTCGCGAACGCATCTACGAGCGCACCGAGCACACCGCCCGTGACACCCACGGCGTGCCCACCGCGTTCGGTCAGCATGACGTCGACGGCACGGGCATGGTCGTGTCGATCATCGACTCGGGCCTGGACCCCAGCCATCCCGCCATGCGCCTGGATGACTGCGGTGCTGCCGCGATCCAGCGCATCAACCCCGCCGCCGACGCCGGCTTCACCTGCAAGATCCCCGACGGGTACAACTACGCCGACGAGAGCTACGAGATCACCGATGCCGTCGTCGACGCACACGGCCAGCACGTGGCCGGTATCGTCGGCGCCAATGGCTCCCCGGGCGAGCAGCCCGGTGACTTCGCGACCACCGGCGAGCTCGACGGCGTGGCTCCCAACGCTCAGCTGCTGGCGATGAAGGTCTTCTCCAACTCCGGCGGCGGCGCGAAGGACTCCGACATCGTGGCCGCCATCGAGGACTCCGTGAAGCTCGATGCGGACGTCATCAACATGTCGCTCGGCTCCTCCAACGGGCACAAGAACGCCTCGGACGCCACCTCCCTCGCGATCGAAGCCGCCCGTGAGGCGGGGGTGCTCACCGTGATCGCCGCCGGCAACGACGGCCAGAACTTCTCGCCCAGCGGCTCCGCGGACGACGCTCTGGGCCTGCTCGACGACGGCACCGTCGGCGCTCCCGGCACCCAGGGCTCCGCGCTGACCGTCGCCTCCCTCGACAACGCCGCCATCACGCAGCCCATGGCGTACGTGAACGATGACGCCGAGGGCATCCCCTACTCCCCGGCGACCGGCGAGCATGACGGCGAGCCCCATCCGCTGGTCGACATCGGCTTGGCCGAGCCCGCGGACGTCGAAGGGAAGGACCTCAGCGGCTCCTACGCCCTGATCCAGCGCGGCGAGATCGCCTTCTCCGAGAAGTACGCCAACGCCATCGCCGCCGGCGCCGAGGGCGTGGTCGTCTACAACACCGAGGATGCCCCCTTCGGCATGGCCGGTGTGGAGGACCAGACCCTCCCTGGTATCACCCTGAGCGGCCCCGTCGGCGAAGCGCTCGCCGCGCGGGTCGCCGCCGGCCCCACCACCATCCGCATCACCGATGAGGTGGGTGTCCTCCCGGGCGCCGACGGCCTGGCAGCTTCCTCCTTCACGTCCTGGGGCACCACCCCCACCCTGGACTTCGAACCGGAGATCGCCGGAATCGGCGGCAACGTCTACTCCACCTACAACGACGGCACCTACGGCACCAGCTCCGGCACCTCCATGGCTTCGCCGAACGTCGCGGGCCTGAGCGCCCTGCTGCTCGAGCACCTGGCGGAGACCCGCCCCGAGGTCACCGGCGCCGAGCGTGTGGATCTCGCGACCGTCATGCTCATGAACACCGCGCAGGTCCCGGTCGAGGAGTCCGGCGTGCCCACCTCGCCCCGTCGCGTCGGCGCGGGCCTGGCCCGGATCGACCTGGCGTTGGATTCCCAGGTCATCGCGACCGTCGACGGCGAGGGCGCGGCCGCGCTGCGCGAGATGGACGGCCCGCAGACCTTCACCGTGACCCTCACCAGCACGGGCAGCGAGGACCTGCGCTTCACCCTGCCGCAGGTCGACGTCATCGCCGAGACCAATGAGCCCGGCGCTGCCACCACCACGCGCGTCTCCGGCGGCAGCGTGAGCACCCCGGATACCGTGACCGTCCCTGCCGGCGGCACGGCGACCGTCGAGGTGACCGTCACCCCGGAGAGCACCGACCCCCACTTCCTGGGCGGCTGGGTGCTGTTCGAAGCGGCTGATGCCCAGCAGCCTGATCTGCGGGTTCCCTTCCTGGGCTTCGCGGGGGAGTGGAACGCTGAGCCGATTCTCCTGCCCGCCGGCGAGGACCTCGCGGATCTGGGCGTGCAGACCGAGCTGCTCACCAGCTGGGCCGGGCAGACCCTCCCGCTGCGCAGCGAGATGGGCGAGTTCTGGCTCTCGCCCAACGGTGACGGCGATATGGACACCATCGCCGCGAACCTCATGCTCCTGCGCAACGCCGCCGAGGCGCGCTACACCGTGCTGGATGCCTCCGGCGAGGAGGTCACGGTGATCGGTGAGGAGCAGGATCTGCGGCGGCCGCTGCTGGGAGACTTCGCCGCGGTCGAGGACCCCCGCGCCCTGCAGTGGACCGGCTATACCTTCGACGGCATCACCTGGGACGCCCAGGAGGCGGACTTCGTCGCGCTGCCCGATGGTCGGTATACCTACCGCGTCAGCACCCGGCTGTCCGAGGATCAGCCCTGGCAGCACGTGGACCTGCCCTTCGGGATCGATGCAACCGCCCCGGTCATCGAGTTCGGCGCCTATGAGGGCGGTCAGCTGCCCTTCACCGTGATCGAAGACGGCTCCGGCGTTCTCGCCGCGCCCACGGCCACCGATGCCGCGGGTCAGGAGCTGCCCGTCACCGAGACGCCCGATGGCGGCTACGTCATCGAGGTCGAGGCCCAGCAGGCCCCCTACGTGACCGTCTCCGTGCTCGATGCCGGATTCAACCTCGGGGTGGGCACGCAGGTCTTCGAGCCCACCACCCTCATCGTCGACAGCGCCGAGCAGTTCGCGGCAGCCCCCATCGGCCCCGGCTCCATGCTGGTGCAGGACGGCACCCTGCTGCTGAACGGCTACGTCTCCTCCGATATCGTCGAGGTGCGCGTGGGCGAGGAGGTCGTGGATTCCTCCAACGGCCGGTTCCGCGTCGGCGTGCCCCTGCGCGAGGGGGAGCAGGAGATCCTCGTCGAGGGTCTGGGCGCTGATGGTCAGGTGCTCCAGGAGCAGAGCGTCACCGTCACCTATGACTCCACCGCCCCGGTGCTGGAGATCACCGCGCTCGAGACCGACACCGACGGCGGCGCCATGATCAGCGACGATGGCACCGTCACCATCGGCGGCACCGTCACCGATGAACGGGAGGGCGCCGAGCTCACTGTGAGCGCGGGCGATCAGACCGTCGAGGTCGGTCCCGACGGAAGCTTCGAGATCACGGTGACGCCGGCGGAGGACGCCGCGGCGATCACCCTCGTGGCCTCCGACGGCGTGAACAAGGACGCGACCGCGATCCCGCTGTCCGGACGCACCCCCGCCCAGACCTGGGAGATGCCCACCTTCGAGGGCGTCGAGTTCCTGCCGGAGGTCGGCGCGATGTTCGTGCCCGGCGACACCCCGGACATCGACGCCTCCGGTGAGGTGCTCACCCTGCACGGCACCTTGCCCGGCGGCGGCACCCTCACCCTGACGCCTGGCAACCGCGTGGGGGAGGACGGCTCCTACCGTGACCCCGCGCCTATCCCCGCGCAGATCGCCGAGGACGGCAGCTTCACCGTGGACGTGCCCGTGGCGACCGGGGAGAACCACGTGCGCATGGTGATCACCGATGCGGATGGCACCGTGCGGTACGACCGCGGCGTGGCGATCTACGTCGATGTGGTCGCCCCGAGCCTCACCGTCGAGGAGCCGACGCTGGTGGGCGGGACCCTCTACACGAACGCTCCCGACGTCCACTTCGTGGGCACCGCCTCCGATGACGGCTGGGGCTATGCGCTGAGGCTCAACGACTCCACCGTCGTGGAGCGCATGGACTTCTCCAGCCCCGGCGAGATTTCCAACCGGCGCGAGTTCTCCACGGACCTCACCGTGGCCGACGGCGACACCCTGCTGCTGCAGTTCTCCGACGCCAACGGCAACGTCCTGGTAGGCCTGATCCCCGTCGTGCTCGACCAGGACGCCCCCACCGTCGAGATCGAGGGCGTGCAGGACTCCGAGGTCCTCGAGGATCGGCCCGAGCTGGAGATCGCCGCCCAGGATCCGCACCTGGCGAGCCTGCAGGTGATGGTCGACGGCACGGTGGTCCACGAGGCAGTCACCGAGCTGGCCACCACCGAGCACAGCGTCGAGGACGCCCTGGTGGACGTGCGCGACCTCGAGCCGGAGGATGCGGCCGACGGAGAGGCTGAGGCTGCGGCCGATGCTGCGGCGGCGGCCACGGCCGAGGACGCTCCGGCAGAGACGACCGCGCCGGAGAAGGAGGCCCCGGCCGCGATCTTCCGCGCGAGCGGGGCCCGCACCGCGGCGGCGCAGGAGATGCTCGAGGCCACGGTCACAACCGCGGATCTCGCCTCCGGCGAGCACGTCCTGACGGTGATCGCCACCGACCTGGCCGGCAACACCACCACGGAGGCCCGGGCCTTCACCCTGCGTGAGGTGCTCGAGCTCAGCGGACCTGAGACCGTGGAGCTGACGATCGACCGTGAACTGCTCGGGGAACAGGCTGCGCTCGCCGAGCAGGTGCTCGAGGAGTTCACCGCCACGCTCGATGGCAGCGCCGAGGCGGCCGACGAGGCCGGAGTGCAGATCCGCCTGGCCCCCGGCAGCGTCCTGCGCGACGGGAAGCAGACCGTCACCGTGCTCGCCACCCGCCCGGATGGCGGCACCGTGGAGGCAGAGGTCACGGTGAGCATCGAGCTGACGGTGCGCACCCTACGCGATGGCGACGTCACCGCGACCTCGACCTTCCGCAGCGATGACGCGCTGAGCGCGAGCATCGAGAACGCGGAAGGGGGAGCGCGGGTGCTGACCCTCAGCACGCTGCATGCGCCGCTGACCGCGAAGATCACCGTGCCCGGTCAGAAGGGGGAGCGAGTGCTGCGGATCCTCGCCGACGGCACCCGGATCCCCGTGCGCTCGACCCTGAAGGACGGCACGCTCGTCTTCGAAGGGCCCTCGAACGGCACCTACCTGCTGCTGCCGCCCGGAGCGCCCTCCGACAGCGGTCCGCAGCAGCCGGGCGCACCGGGACAGAACCCCGGTCCTGGCGCCGGTGGGCCGGGCGCCGGTGACCAGGCGCCGGGCCGGTCCGGCGGACCCCTCGTGCGCACCGGCACCGAGGCGCTCATCCCGCTGCTGGCAGGGGCATCCCTGCTGCTGGCGGGGGCCGGACTGCTGGTGGCGCGCCGCCGCCGCTGATCCGGGCGGAGCCCGCTGAGGCACCGCAGCTGACCGCAGGCGCGCGGACGTCGACCCCTCGACGTCCGCGCGCCTGCTTGACGCCCAGCGTGAATGGGGTCATGATTTTCCCCGTACGGAGCTCCTCCGACCCCCTCCGGTCAGGCCTCAGCCGCCGGTGAGAGCGGGGAGGCTCCCTGCACAGCCCCGCGCCAGACATATAGCGGTCGACGCGGATGGAACTGTCGCTGCGGCGACCCTTGTGTCCATCCGCGATCTTGTGTATCGTCGGTCCTTGCGCTGTGCGTCCGCCCGTCGGTTCTGCTGCTCCGTACGTCGTGGCCGGTCCTCGGACCTGCTCGACCGCAGATCCTGCTCCACCGTCCCGACGGGCTCTCGCCGCGCCTGGGATTCCGTCATCGGCCTGTGGAAGGACCCCCCTTGGCTGCCTCGAGCACCGATCTCACCACTGACATCGCACTTCGCACCGCCTCGCCCCGCGTCACCTTCGCGAAGCTCGGCGACCCCAT
Organism: Brachybacterium sp. Marseille-Q7125; assembly: GCF_023062615.1. Lineage (NCBI taxonomy): Bacteria > Bacillati > Actinomycetota > Actinomycetes > Micrococcales > Dermabacteraceae > Brachybacterium > Brachybacterium sp. Marseille-Q7125. Next base: position 14,360 of record NZ_JALLAL010000027.1, read on the forward strand.
CGACGTCCCGGATCTGCTGAGTCTGCAGACCACGTCGTTCGACTGGCTGCTCGGCAACGAGCGCTGGCAGGAGCGGGCGGCGGCGGCCGCCTCTGAGGGGCGCGAGGACGTCCCCCAGACCTCCGGTCTCGCCGACATCCTCGAGGAGATCTCCCCGATCGAGGACTTCGCCGGGAACATGGCGCTGTCCTTCCGTGACCACACCTTCGACGACCCCAAGTACTCCGTCGAGGAGTGCAAGGAGAAGGACCTCACCTACGCTGCTCCGCTGTACGTCATCGCGGAGTTCATGAACAACGAGACCGGTGAGATCAAGACCCAGACGGTCTTCATGGGCGAGTTCCCGCTCATGACCGACAAGGGCACCTTCATCATCAATGGCACCGAGCGTGTGGTCGTCTCCCAGCTGGTCCGCTCCCCGGGCGTGTACTTCGAGGAGAGCATCGACAAGACCAGCGACAAGCACATCTTCTCCGCGAAGGTGATCCCCTCGCGCGGCGCCTGGCTCGAGTTCGAGGTCGACAAGCGCGACCAGGTGGGCGTGCGCATCGACCGCAAGCGCAAGCAGTCCGTCACCACGCTCCTGCAGGCCCTGGGCATGTCGCACAGCGACATCCTCGAGGAGTTCGGCGAGTTCGAGTCCATGCGCTCCACCCTGGAGAAGGACCGCATCACCTCCACCGATGAGGCTCTCATCGACATCTACCGCAAGCAGCGTCCGGGCGAGCCGCCCACGCGCGATGCGGGCGAGGCGATGCTGAACAACCTCTACTTCAACCCCAAGCGCTACGACCTGGCCAAGGTGGGGCGCTACAAGATCGGCAAGAAGCTGGGCCTGGAGGGCTCGCTGTCCGAGTCGACCCTGCGCCTGCAGGACATCGTGGCGACCATCAAGTACATCGTCGCGCTGCACGACGGCATGAGCGAGTACACCTCCGCCGACGGCCGCACCGTGCGCGTGGAGACCGACGACATCGACCACTTCGGCAACCGTCGTATCCGCGCCGTGGGCGAACTGATCCAGAACCAGGTCCGCACTGGCCTGTCCCGGATGGAGCGCGTCGTGCGCGAGCGCATGACCACGCAGGACGTCGAGGCGATCACCCCGCTGACCCTGATCAACATCCGCCCCGTCACGGCGGCGATCAAGGAGTTCTTCGGCACCTCGCAGCTGTCGCAGTTCATGGACCAGAACAACCCTCTGTCGGGCCTGACTCACAAGCGTCGCCTCTCGGCGCTGGGCCCCGGCGGTCTCTCCCGCGACCGTGCGGGCATGGAGGTCCGTGACGTCCACCCCAGCCACTACGGCCGCATGTGCCCGATCGAGACCCCCGAGGGTCCGAACATCGGCCTGATCGGCTCGCTGGCGACCTTCGCGCGCATCAACCCCTTCGGCTTCGTGGAGACCCCGTACCGCAAGGTCGTGGACGGCCGCGTGACCGATGAGATCGTCTACCTCACCGCAGACGACGAGGACCGGCACGTCATCGCCCAGGCGAACGCCAAGATCGACGAGGACGGCCGCTTCCTCGAGGACGAGGTCCTCGTGCGTCTGACCGGCGGCGAGCCGGACCTCGTGGCCACCTCCGAGGTGGACTACATGGACGTCTCCGCCCGTCAGATGGTCTCCGTCGCGACCGCGATGATCCCCTTCCTCGAGCACGACGACGCCAACCGCGCCCTCATGGGCTCGAACATGCAGCGCCAGGCCGTGCCGCTGCTGCGGGCCGAGATGCCGCTGGTGGGCACCGGCATGGAGCGCCGCGCCGCGGTGGACGCGGGCGATGTGGTCGTGGCTGAGAAGGGCGGCGTGATCGAGGAGCTCAGCGCCGACCTCATCGTCGTGATGGCCGACGACGGCACCCGCCAGACCTACCCCATCGGGAAGTTCCAGCGCTCCAACGCCGGCAACTCCTACAACCAGCGCGTGCTGTTCGACGAGGGCGACCGCGTCGAGGCTGGCTCCATCCTGGCCGACGGCCCCTCCACCGACCAGGGCGAGCTGTCCATCGGCAAGAACCTGCTGGTCGCCTTCATGTCCTGGGAGGGCCACAACTACGAGGACGGCATCATCCTGTCCTCGCGGATGGTCCAGGATGACGTCCTCACCTCGATCCACATCGAGGAGCACGAGGTCGACGCCCGCGACACGAAGCTCGGCAAGGAGGAGATCACCCGAGACATCCCCAACGTCGGCGACGACGTGCTGGCGGACCTCGACGAGCGCGGCATCATCCGCATCGGCGCCGAGGTCGAACCGGGCGACATCCTGGTGGGCAAGGTGACCCCGAAGGGCGAGACCGAGCTGACCCCCGAGGAGCGCCTGCTGCGCGCTATCTTCGGTGAGAAGGCCCGCGAGGTCCGCGACACTTCGCTGCGCGTCCCGCATGGCGAGTCCGGCACCGTGATCGGCGTGCGCGTGTTCACCGAGGAGGAGGACGGCGACATCCTCCCCACCGGCGTGAACGAGATGGTCCGCGTGTACGTGGCGCAGAAGCGCAAGATCACCGACGGTGACAAGCTCGCCGGCCGCCACGGCAACAAGGGCGTCATCGCCAAGATCCTGCCGGTCGAGGACATGCCGTTCCTTGAGGACGGCACCCCGATCGACATCATCCTGAACCCCATGGGCGTGCCCGGCCGTATGAACATCGGCCAGGTCATGGAGACCCACCTGGGGTGGGTGGCGAAGTCCGGCTGGGATCTGGAGAAGGACGATCCGATCGCCGCGGACATCCCCGAGGCGGCGCTGCACGGCGAGGCCGGCACCCCGGTGGCCGTGCCCGTGTTCGACGGTCTGACCGCCGAGGAGGTCACCGGTCTGCTGGGCACCTACCGGCCCAACCGCGACGGTGAGCGGATGATCAAGGAGGACGGCAAGGCCCGTCTGTTCGACGGCCGCTCCGGCGAACCGTTCCCGGACCCGATCTCCGTGGGCTACATGTACATGCTCAAGCTCCACCACCTGGTGGACGACAAGCTGCACGCCCGCTCCACCGGCCCGTACTCGATGATCACGCAGCAGCCGCTGGGCGGTAAGGCCCAGTTCGGCGGCCAGCGCTTCGGCGAGATGGAGGTGTGGGCCCTGGAGGCCTACGGCGCCGCCTACGCCCTGCAGGAGCTGCTGACCATCAAGTCCGATGACATCTCCGGCCGCGTGAAGGTCTACGAGTCGATCGTCAAGGGCGAGAACATCCCCGAGCCCGGCATCCCGGAGTCCTTCCGCGTGCTGCTCAAGGAGATGCAGTCGCTGTGCCTGAACGTGGAGGTGCTGTCCTCCGACGGCATCGCCCAGGAGGTCCAGGAGAGCGACGAAGAGGTCTTCCGCGCCGCGGAGGAGCTCGGCATCGACCTGTCCCGCCGGCCCCACGAGGGCGTCGGCTCCATCGAAGAGGTCTGAGGGACGGTGGACCGTCGGCCCACCACCGCGCGCCGACGGTCCCGACCCCACGACCCCTGTTCCCTCAGACCCTCATGACTTCCGATCGAGAGAAGGACACCTGTGCTCGACGTCAACACCTTCGATGAGCTGCGCATCGGCCTGGCCACGGCCGAGGACATCCGCGGCTGGTCCCACGGCGAGGTCAAGAAGCCGGAGACCATCAACTACCGCACCCTGAAGCCCGAGATGGAGGGCCTGTTCTGCGAGCGCATCTTCGGTCCCACCCGGGACTGGGAGTGCTACTGCGGCAAGTACAAGCGCGTGCGCTTCAAGGGCATCGTGTGCGAGCGCTGCGGCGTGGAGGTCACCAAGTCCTCCGTGCGCCGTGAGCGCATGGGCCACGTGGAGCTCGCCGCCCCCGTCACCCACATCTGGTACTTCAAGGGCGTGCCCAGCCGCCTGGGCTACCTGCTGGACCTGGCGCCGAAGGATCTGGAGAAGATCATCTACTTCGCCGCCTACATGATCACCGACGTGGACGAGCAGGCTCGCCACGACGACATGCCCGATCTGCAGGCCCGCTTCGACCTGGAGATCAAGGAGCTCGAGAACGAGCGTGATGCCGCGATCAACCAGCGCGCCGTCTCCGCAGAGAAGGACCTCGCCCAGCTCGAGGAGGAGGGCGCCAAGGCCGATGCCAAGCGCAAGGTCCGCGACTCCTCCGAGCGTGAGCAGGCGCAGATCCGCAAGAAGTACGACCAGGAGATCGACCGCATCACCCGCGTGTGGGAGCGCTTCAAGGGCCTGAAGGTCGCCGATCTCGAGGGCGATGAGCAGCTGTACCGCGCTATGAAGCTGCGCTACGGCACGTACTTCGAGGGCGGCATGGGCGCCGAGGCGATCCAGCGCCGTCTGCAGGACTTCGACCTCGAGGCCGAGGCGGTGGCGCTGCGCGAGACGATCGCCAGCGGCAAGGGCCAGAAGAAGGCCCGTGCCCTCAAGCGCCTCAAGGTGGTCTCCGCGTTCCTGACCACCACCAACTCGCCCACTGGCATGGTGCTGGACGCGGTCCCGGTGATCCCGCCGGACCTGCGCCCCATGGTGCAGCTGGACGGTGGCCGCTTTGCGACCTCCGACCTCAATGACCTGTACCGCCGCGTCATCAACCGCAACAACCGCCTCAAGCGGCTGCTGGATCTCGGGGCGCCCGAGATCATCGTGAACAACGAGAAGCGCATGCTGCAGGAGTCGGTCGACTCCCTGTTCGACAACGGCCGCCGAGGCCGTCCGGTGACCGGCCCGGGCAACCGCCCGCTGAAGTCGCTCTCGGACATGCTCAAGGGCAAGCAGGGCCGCTTCCGTCAGAACCTGCTGGGCAAGCGCGTGGACTACTCCGCTCGCTCCGTGATCGTCAACGGCCCGCAGCTGAAGCTGCACCAGTGCGGTCTGCCCAAGGGTATGGCGCTCGAGCTGTTCAAGCCGTTCGTCATGAAGCGCCTGGTGGAGCTGTCGCACGCGCAGAACGTCAAGGCCGCCAAGCGCATGGTGGAGCGGGCCCGCCCCGAGGTCTGGGACGTGCTCGAGGAAGTCATCACCGAGCATCCGGTGCTGCTGAACCGTGCGCCCACCCTGCACCGTCTGGGCATCCAGGCGTTCGAGCCGCAGCTGGTGGAGGGCAAGGCCATCCACCTGCACCCGCTCGTGTGCGCCGCGTTCAACGCGGACTTCGACGGCGACCAGATGGCTGTGCACCTGCCGCTGTCCGCGGAGGCACAGGCGGAGGCCCGCATCCTCATGCTGTCCTCCAACAACATCCTCAAGCCCTCTGACGGTCGCCCGGTGACCATGCCCGCGCAGGACATGGTGATCGGCCTCTACCACCTGACCACGGTGCGCGAGGACGTCGAGGGCGCGGGCCGGGCCTTCTCCTCCGTGGCGGAGGCGATCATGGCCTTCGACCGCGATGAGCTGCACCTCAACGCTCCGGTGACCATCCGCTTCGGGGCCGATGAGATCGTGCCGCCCAAGGGCTGGCAGGCCCCCGAGGGGCATGGTGAGGGCGATCCGTACATCCTGACCACGACGCTGGGCACCGTGTACTTCAACGAGACCCTGCCGGAGGACTTCCCCTACGTGGAGGGCCAGGTGGGCAAGAAGCGCCTGGGCGGGATCGTCAACGACCTCGCCGAGCGCTACGACAAGGGCCAGGTGGCCGCGTCGCTGGATGCGCTCAAGGCCTACGGCTTCTCGTGGTCCGGCCGCTCCGGTGCGTCCTTCGCGCTCTCGGACGTGGTGGCCCCGCCGAACAAGGCGGAGATCATCGCCAAGTACGAGGCGAAGGCCTCGCAGGTGCAGGAGAACCGTGACCTGGGTCTGGTCTCCGAGGCCGAGCGCAACATGGAGCTGATCGACATCTGGACCGAGGCGACCAATGAGGTCGACCAGGCGATGCGCGAGAACTTCGACTCCACCAACACCATTTTCCGGATGGTGGACTCCGGCGCCCGTGGCAACTGGATGCAGATCCGTCAGATCGCCGGTATGCGCGGCCTGGTGAACAACCCCAAGGGTGAGATCATCCCGCGTCCGATCCTCTCCAACTACAAGGAGGGTCTGTCGGTGCTGGAGTACTTCATCGCCTCCCACGGCTCCCGGAAGGGCCTGGCGGATACGGCGCTGAAGACCGCCCAGTCCGGCTACCTGACCCGTCGTCTGGTGGACGTGTCCCAGGACGTCATCGTGCGCGAGGACGACTGCGGCACCGCCAAGGGCCTGGTGCTCCCCATCGCGGTGGAGGAGGCCGGGGCTCTGCGCGCCCATGAGCACGTGGAGTCGACTGTCTACGGGCGTGTGCTCGCCACCGCCGCCGTGGGCGAGGACGGCTCCGAGGTGGCTCCGGCCGGCGCCGAGGTGGGCGATGTGCTCATCGAGCAGCTGGTCGAGGCCGGTGTGCGCGAGGTCAAGGTCCGCTCCGTGCTGACCTGTGACTCCGCGGTGGGTACGTGCGCTCAGTGCTACGGCCGATCCCTGGCCTCCGGCAAGCTGGTGGACATCGGCGAGGCCGTCGGCATCGTGGCGGCGCAGTCCATCGGTGAGCCCGGCACCCAGCTGACGATGCGGACCTTCCACTCCGGTGGTGTGGCCAGCGCCGAGGGTGACATCACCCATGGTCTGCCGCGTGTGCAGGAGCTGTTCGAGGCCCGTACCCCGGCCGGTTTCGCGCCGATCTCCGAGTTCTCCGGCCGCGCCGAGATCGAGGAGAACGACAAGCAGCGCAAGATCACGGTCACCCCGGACGACGGTTCGGACCCGGTGACCTACACGGTCTCGCGCCGCGTGGCTCTCCTCATCGAGGACGGCGACCACCTCGAGGTGGGCCAGCAGCTCACCCAGGGCTCGATCGACCCCAAGCAGGTGCTGCGCGTGCTCGGCCCGCGTGCCGTGCAGCAGCACCTGGTGGACGAGGTCCAGAAGGTGTACATCAGCCAGGGTGTGGACATCCACGCCAAGCACATCGAGGTGATCGTGCGGCAGATGCTGCGCCGCGTGACCGTCATCGAGTCGGGGGACACCGAGCTGCTGCCCGGTGATTTCGCCGAGCGGGTGACCTTCGAGCGGGAGAACCGTCGGGTGCTCGCTGAGGGCGGGAAGCCCGCCTCCGGCCGACCGGAGCTGATGGGCATCACGAAGGCGTCGCTCGCGACCGAGTCGTGGCTGTCGGCGGCCTCCTTCCAGGAGACCACCCGCGTGCTCACCGAGGCCGCCCTGAACCGCAAGAGCGACCAGCTCATGGGGCTCAAGGAGAACGTCATCATCGGCAAGCTGATCCCGGCGGGCACCGGCCTGTCGCGGTTCCGCCGCATCGCGGTGGAGCCCACCGATGAGGCGAAGGCGCAGATGTACCAGGTGCCCAGCTACGACGAGCTGGACTTCTCCGGCTTCGGCACCACCGGTGCGGTGAACCTCGACGACATCGACTACGCGGACCCGTTCCGGACGGACTTCCGCTGATCCAGCGGCGCTGCGGCGCCCGCTGACCGCGCACGGGCGGTCCCACCTCTCCGGTGGGGCCGCCCGTGTCGTTTCTGCCGCCCTCTGGTACCGGCGGGCCGCTGTCGTGTTCCTGTGGGCTGTTGCCGTGTTCCGACGGGCCGCTGCTGCGCATCGCAGCGCCCTGTCCCGACGGCGCGTGCCGCCCCGGACCGCCGCGCAGCGCGCTGTGAGCGCCGTACAGCGTGACCTGACCGCCACGCAGCGTGGCCTGACCGGCGCCCGGCGTGAGCTGTGCGGCATCGACGGTCAGCGGACGGTAAAGACCCCTGTCAGCCTTGACCAAAGTCTGGGTGTTTCCCTTACGCGCGCGCCCGATCACGACGACGATGGAGAACGTCTGCCGCACCGCGACCTTCCCGCAGCGCCTCCTGGCTCCCCGGCCCCGAGCGCGCGCTCGCACCGCGGCGACGGGCTCCTGGAGGGGCCGGACCGGATTGACGTGCTATCGCCGCGCCGCGCGCGGCAGGGAAACAGGTGGAACAGTGAAGAAGTCCCCGTGGATCATCGGCGCCGCGGCAGCCTGCGTGCTGGCCGTCGGCGGTGGCGGCACCGCGTTCGCGATGTCCGACGAGGCCCAGATCGACGTGTACGGCGAGCTCAGCTCCGCGCGCACGTTCTCCCAGACCACGGTGCGTGACCTGCTCGCCGAGCAGGACATCGAGGTCAAGGACACCGACCTCGTGCTGCCGGGCCTGGACGAGACCGTCACTGACGGGATGCAGATCCAGGTCATCCACCGCAACGCCGTGACCGTGACCGTGGACGGGCAGGACACCGAGGTGCTCACCACCGGTGACACCGTGGCCGATGCCCTCGCGGAGATCGACGCCGAGACCGAGGGCGCAGCGATCACCCCCGCCGTCGAGGCCTCCCTGGATGAGGCCGCCGGCGCCGTCGAGGTCGTCACCCGCAAGACCGTGACCTTCAAGGGCCAGTACGGCCAGGACACCTTTGAGGTGGCCGCGCTGACCGTCGGCGAGGCGATGGAGAAGGTGCTCGGCGACATCGAGGACACCGACACCGCGAATGTCCCGCGCGATGAGCTGCTCGAGGATGGCGCGACCTACACCGTCAAGCGGGTTCGCTCGACGAAGCGCTCCGAGACCGAGGAGATCCCCTTCAAGACCAAGACGGTCGAGGACGGCGATCTCTACGTCGGCGAGAAGCGGACCACCACCGAGGGCAAGGTCGGCGAACGCAAGAAGGTCATCAAGGAGACCATCGTCGACGGTGAGGTCACCGAGTCTGAGGTGCTCTCCGAGAAGGTCGTCGAGAAGCCCGTGACCCAGGTGGTCGCCGAGGGCACCAAGCAGCGCCCGGAGCCCGAGCCGCGCGAGGAGCAGCGGCCGCGCCAGAACACCCAGTCCTCCCGCTCGAGCGATCGTGACTCCTCCGGCGGCAACACCGGTGCCGCGGCCCCGGCCGAGCCCTCCGGCAGCGTCTGGGATCGCCTGGCGCAGTGCGAGTCCGGTGGCAACTGGTCGATCAACACCGGCAACGGCTACTACGGCGGACTGCAGTTCAACCGCGGCACCTGGCTCGCCTATGGCGGCGGCCAGTACGCCCCCACCGCGAACCTGGCCACCCGCGAGCAGCAGATCGCGATCGCCAAGAAGACCCAGGCCGCGCAGGGTTGGGGTGCCTGGCCCGCCTGCACCGCGCGGCTCGGCATCCGCTGAGCGGACCTCACACCTCACCACGCCACGAGCGCGTCGCAATCCGCGGCGCGCTCGTCGCATGTCGGGGGAGGGGTGCATGGCGGGAGAGGGATGTATGTCGGGGAGGGGCGCTGTCCGGCCCGCCGGACGCGAGCGTGTGATCTGCGTCGGATGCCCACAGAAGCTTTGACCCCGTCGAGAGCGTCTCACTAGACTGAACGTTGCGTCCGGAGTGCCCTCTGGTCGTGACCCGGGACCCATCGTCCGCCCGCCAGGTTCATCCCTGGGCGCGGTCGAGGGGGTCCCCCGCGAGGAGCGGATCCTTGCGGTGTGCCCGAATACGGGCGGCAGGCCGGACCCGGCCCCCGCCCCCGGGCGCCGATCACGGTCCTGCGGACGCCCGGCAGGCGCCATCGTCTGACGGGCGGGTCGTCCCGCAGAAGCTCCCGGGTCCGGGAGCGGCGAGACGGGTCGCCGGCCGCAACCGCGGTCGAAGAAGGTGATCCCCCGGTGCGAACAGCATCGTGGGCCGACGAGGAAGAGAATCAGTGCCGACTATTCAGCAGCTGGTGCGCAAGGGGCGGGACGCCCGGTCGTCCGCCTCGAAGACGCCGGCGCTCAAGGGTTCGCCCCAGCGCCGTGGTGTCTGCACCCGTGTCTACACCCAGACCCCGAAGAAGCCGAACTCCGCGCTGCGCAAGATCGCGCGTGTGAAGCTGTCGACCGGCGTCGAGGTCACCGCCTACATCCCCGGTGAGGGCCACAACCTCCAGGAGCACTCCATCGTGCTCGTGCGCGGCGGTCGTGTGAAGGACCTCCCGGGCGTGCGCTACAAGATCGTGCGCGGCGCGCTCGACACCCAGTCCGTGAAGGGCCGCCAGCAGGCGCGCTCCCGCTACGGTGCGAAGAAGGAGAAGAAGTAATGCCTCGTAAGGGCCCCGCTCCCAAGCGCCAGCTGGTCGTCGATCCCGTCTACGGCTCGCCGATCGTCACGCAGCTCATCAACAAGATCCTCCTGGACGGCAAGAAGACCGTCGCCGAGGGCATCGTCTACGACGCGCTCGAGGGCGCGCGGGCGAAGAACGGCCAGGACCCGGTCGTCACCCTCAAGAAGGCGCTGGACAACATCCGTCCCTCGCTCGAGGTCCGCTCCCGCCGTGTGGGCGGTGCGACCTACCAGGTGCCGATCGAGGTCAAGCCCGGTCGCGCGACCACGCTGGCGCTCCGCTGGCTGGTGGGCTACGCGCGCGCTCGCCGCGAGCACACCATGACCGAGCGTCTGATGAACGAAATCCTCGACGCCTCCAACGGCCTCGGCGCCGCTGTCAAGCGCCGCGAGGACACGCACAAGATGGCCGAGTCCAACCGAGCCTTCGCGCACTACCGCTGGTGAGCACACGGTGGGGCCCGCTTTCCGGAGCGGGCCCCACCAACCGCCCTCCGGCTGCTCGATCACCGTTCTCCAGAAAGGCTTAAGCCCGTGGCACTTGAAGTGCTCAGCGACCTCAAGAAGGTCCGCAACATCGGCATCATGGCTCACATCGATGCCGGTAAGACCACCACGACCGAGCGCATCCTCTTCTACACCGGCGTCAACTACAAGATGGGCGAAACCCACGACGGTGCCGGCACCATGGACTGGATGGAGCAGGAGAAGGAGCGCGGCATCACCATCACGTCCGCCGCGACCACCTGCTACTGGCACGACAACCAGATCAACATCATCGACACTCCCGGCCACGTGGACTTCACCGTCGAGGTGGAGCGTTCCCTGCGTGTGCTGGACGGCGCGGTCGCGGTGTTCGACGGCAAGGAGGGCGTGGAGCCCCAGTCAGAGACCGTGTGGCGGCAGGCCGACAAGTACGACGTGCCCCGCATCTGCTTCGTCAACAAGATGGACAAGCTGGGTGCCGACTTCTTCTTCACCGTGCGCACCATCGTCGATCGCCTGGGTGCCAAGCCGCTTGTGATGCAGGTGCCGATCGGTGCGGAGAGCGACTTCCGCGGCGTGGTGGACCTCGTGGAGATGAAGGCCTACGAGTGGCCGGAGACTCTCGAGGAGGACATGCCGGTCATCAACGCCAAGAAGGGCGATGCGGCGCTGGGGCAGTGGCAGCGGGAGATCCCGATCCCCGCTGAGCTCCAGGACACCGTCGATGAGTACCGCTCCAAGCTGGTCGAGGACGTGGCCGAGAGCTCCGAGGAGCTCATGGACAAGTACCTCGAAGAGGGTGACCTCTCCATTGAGGAGCTCAAGGCCGGCATCCGCAAGCTCACCGTGAACTCCGAGGCGTACCCCGTCTTCTGCGGCTCCGCCTTCAAGAACAAGGGCGTCCAGCCCATGCTCGACGGTGTGGTCGACTACCTGCCGTCGCCGCTGGACGTGCCGGACATGGAGGGCCACAAGCCGGGCGATGAGGAGGCCACCCTCACCCGCGCCGCGGACTGGAACGAGCCGTTCTCGGCGCTGGCCTTCAAGGTGGCCAGCCACCCGTTCTTCGGCTCCCTCACCTACGTGCGCGTCTACTCCGGTCAGGTCAAGCAGGGCGAGCAGGTCCTGAACGCCACCACCGGCAAGAAGGAGCGCGTGGGCAAGCTGTTCCAGATGCACTCCAACAAGGAGAACCCGGTGGAGGAGGCCTTCGCGGGCCACATCTACGCTTTCATCGGCCTGAAGGACACCACCACCGGTGACACTCTGACCGATCCGACCCAGCCCATTCAGCTGGAGTCCATGAGCTTCCCCGAGCCCGTGATCTCCGTGGCCATCGAGCCCAAGACCAAGGGTGACCAGGAGAAGCTGGGCGTGGCGATCCAGAAGCTCGCCAAGGAGGACCCCACCTTCCAGGTGCAGCTGGACGAGGAGACCGGCCAGACCGTCATCCGCGGCATGGGTGAGCTCCACCTCGACATCCTCGTGGACCGCATGCGCCGCGAGTTCAACGTCGAGGCGAACATCGGCAAGCCGCAGGTCGCCTACCGCGAGACCATCAAGCGGACGGTGGAGAAGTTCGACTTCACCCACAAGAAGCAGACCGGTGGCTCCGGCCAGTTCGCGAAGGTCCAGATCACCTTCGGCCCGCTGGAGGACGCCGAGGATGGCGTGTTCTACGAGTTCGAGAACCTCATCACCGGCGGCCGCATCCCGCGCGAGTACATCCCGAGCGTGGACGCGGGCATCCAGGACGCCCTGCAGTCGGGCGTCATGGCCGGCTACCCGGTCGTGAACGTGAAGGCCTCCCTGATCGACGGCGCCTACCACGACGTCGACTCCTCGGAGATGGCCTTCAAGATCGCCGGCTCCATGGCCACCAAGGAGGCTCTGCGGAAGGCCAATCCGGTCCTCCTCGAGCCGCTCATGGATGTCGAGGTCCGTACTCCGGAGGAGTACATGGGAGATGTCATCGGCGACCTGAACTCGCGTCGCGGGCAGGTGCAGTCGATGGAGGACGCGAGCGGGGTCAAGATCGTCCGTGCTCTCGTCCCGCTGTCGGAGATGTTCGGCTACGTCGGCGACCTGCGGTCCAAGACCCAGGGTCGTGCGATGTACACCATGCAGTTCGACAGCTACGCGGAGGTCCCCTCGTCCATCGCCGAGGAGATCGTCGCGAAGACCCGGGGCGAGTGAGGAATCGAGGGCGGCAGGTCCCAGGTGCCACGAGGTACCCTGTGGACCTGCTTCCCTCGGAACCCCGTCGGACCGGCACCTGTCCGGGTGCCGCCCGATCCCGATCCAGAAGTACCACCAGTAGAAGTCCTAGGAGGACACCACTATGGCGAAGGCCAAGTTCGAGCGGACCAAGCCGCACGTCAACATCGGCACCATCGGTCACGTCGACCACGGCAAGACCACGCTGAGCGCCGCGATCTCGAAGGTTCTGTACGACAAGTTCCCGGACCTCAACGAGAAGCGCGACTTCGACACGATCGACAACGCGCCCGAGGAGAAGCAGCGCGGCATCACGATCAACGTCTCGCACATCGAGTACGAGACCGACAAGCGTCACTACGCGCACGTCGACGCCCCCGGCCACGCCGACTACGTGAAGAACATGATCACCGGTGCGGCCCAGATGGACGGCGCGATCCTCGTGGTCGCCGCCACCGACGGCCCCATGGCGCAGACCCGTGAGCACGTGCTCCTGGCCCGCCAGGTGGGCGTGCCGGCGCTGCTGGTCGCCCTCAACAAGTCCGACATGGTCGATGACGAGGAGATCCTCGAGCTCGTCGAGATGGAGGTTCGCGAGCTGCTGGGCTCCCAGGAGTTCGACGAGGACGCGCCGGTCATCAAGGTCTCCGCGCTCAAGGCCCTCGAGGGCGATGAGAAGTGGGTCAAGTCCGTTGAGGAGCTCATGGAGGCCGTGGATGAGTTCATCCCGGACCCGGAGCGCGACATGGACAAGCCCTTCCTCATGCCGATCGAGGACGTGTTCACCATTCAGGGCCGCGGCACCGTGGTCACCGGCAAGGTGGACCGCGGCAAGCTCGCCATCAACTCCGAGGTCGAGATCGTCGGTCTGCGCGCTCCGCAGAAGACCACCGTCACCGGCATCGAGATGTTCCACAAGCAGATGGACGAGGCGTGGGCCGGCGAGAACTGCGGCCTGCTGCTGCGCGGCACCAAGCGTGAGGACGTCGAGCGCGGCCAGGTCGTCGTGAAGCCCGGCACCATCACCCCGCACACCGAGTTCGAGGCGCAGGTGTACATCCTCTCCAAGGACGAGGGTGGCCGCCACAACCCCTTCTACTCGAACTACCGTCCGCAGTTCTACTTCCGGACCACCGACGTCACCGGCGTCATCACGCTGCCCGAGGGCACCGAGATGGTCATGCCCGGCGACAACACCGAGATGACGGTCGAGCTCATCCAGCCGATCGCCATGGAGGAGGGCCTCGGCTTCGCCATCCGTGAGGGTGGCCGCACCGTGGGCTCCGGCCGCGTCACCAAGGTCATCAAGTGACCTGGCGGGGGTGACCCCGCTGCCGTGAGGCATCCGCTCAGCGTCCGCTGAGCCGAAGGGCCCCGATCCGGGAGACCGGATCGGGGCCCTTTCGCATGTTCAGCCCGGGCCGTTGGCGCAGCGACGCCGCAAGCGCGTATGCGCCCGAGGTCAGGGATGCCGACCTCAGAGGTGCCGAGTGCGGGGCGGGCTCAGTCGACAGCGGAGCGAGGGCAGCTCGGCGGAGGCGTCAGCTCTCGTGGGGCGGCTGCGGTGCGCGCTGCTCGGGGGCCGACGGGGCCTGAGACTGCTGAGACTGCGACTGCTGCTGCGGCTGCGGCGACTGCTGCGGGTGAGACGGCTGCTGCGGCTGCTGCGGGGACTGCTCAGCGGGCAGGCCGTAGCTCGGGCGAGCCGGGCGATCCGTCGGGGTCGGTGCCGGGGCGGGCATCTGCGGCGGCACCGGAGACGCGCCGGTGGAGGCCAGGAGCTGCCGGGCCTGCTCGGCGTGCTTGTGCTCCACCAGCAGCTCGTACTGCATGGGGATCGTCGCGGTCATCGAGGTGAAGTCGCGTTGCCCGCGGGTGAGGGCATAGGCCACCACCTGCCACAGGGTGAAGAAGATGACGCCCATGATCATGCTGGAGATCAGCGGCAGGAACGTGCCGGGGTTCAGCAGCATCAGCATCAGGCCCAGGAACAGCCCCATCCATAGACCCGACAGCACCCCCTGGCCGATCACCCTCCCCCAGGTCTTACGTCCGGTCACCCGCTCCATGAGCTTCAGGTCGGTGCCGACGATGAGTGTCGACTGCACGGGGAACTGGTTGTCCGCCAGGGTGTCCACGACCGACTGCACCTCCTCATAGGTGTTGTACACGCCGAGGGAGCGCGGATATTCGAGGTCGTACAGGCGGGCGGTCAGCGGCGAGGCGGCTGCCGGGGAGGAACGCGGTGTCTGGCTCATGGGACTCACGGTATCGGAGGCCGCTGCCCCTGACTGGAAAGCAGCCGAACCCCTGTTCCCACGCGCAGAACACGGACTATTGTGCGCCAGAACCCGACACCAGCGCAGCCCGGGGCCTGCTGGCGATGAGGGGGCTGTGCGGCCCGCTCGCGGTCTGGTCCGAGAGCAGAAGAGTGCGCGATCGTGACACGGCTGAGACGGACCCGCGCAGTTCCGGGCACCTGTCCGGCGTACAGTGTCTCCGACAGCTGACCGGGGCGCCCCGCGCTCGGGTCCCTTTCAACGATGAAAGAGGTTCTGATGGGCACTGAGCAGGACGACACCACCATGCCCCTGACCCCGCTGGATCGCCTCGCAGCGTCCCGCCGGCGCTTCCTCGCGCTCGCCGGGGCCGGTGCAGGCGCCAGCGCCCTAGCCGCCTGTGCCGCCGGCGGCGGCGGTAAGGAATCCGAGGGAGGCGGCGGCGTTTCCGAGGGCGGCGGCGAGGTCTCCGAGGACAACCCCTTCGGCGTCGACGGCTCCGCGCCGCTGGAAGTGGTCATCTTCAATGGCGGCTTCGGCGACCAGTACGGCAAGGACGCCGGCGAGAAGTACAAGGAGATGTACCCCGAGGCCGATGTGCAGGTCTCCTCGACCGTGGACATCCAGCCGGAGCTGCAGCCCCGCTTCGTCGGTGGCAACCCGCCGGACCTGTTCGACAACTCCGGCGCGCAGGCCATGAACTCCTCCGCCCTGATCTCCGAGGGGCAGCTCTCCACGCTCGATTCCCTCATCGAAGCGCCGTCCCTGGACGGCGGCACCATCGGCGATTCCCTGCTGCCGGGCTCGCTGGATCCGGGTACCTATTCCGGCAAGCTCTACTCGCTGAACTACGTGTACACGGTCTTCGCGCTGTGGTACTCCGCCAAGCAGTTCAACGACATGGGCTGGGACGCCCCGGTGACCTGGGATGACGTCATGACCATCGGCGAACAGGCCAAGAGCGAGGGCATCAGCCTGTTCGCCTTCGGCGGCCAGAACGCCGCGGACTACTACCACACGCTCGCGCTCGGCATGGCCGTCAAGCAGGGCGGCATCGACGTCGCCAAGAACCTCGACAAGCTCGACGCCGGCGCCTACGAGCAGGACGCGGTGGTGCAGGCCTTCGACGCCATCGAGGACGCTGTGAAGGCGGACTTCTTCCTCTCCGGCGGCGCGGGCATCAAGCACACCGAGGCCCAGGCCCAGTGGGTCACCGGCAAGGCGGTCATGTATCCCTCCGGCTCGTGGATCGAGAACGAGCAGAAGGGCGTCACGCCCGACGACTACGAGATGACCGGCTGCCCCGATCCGCAGCTCGGCTCGGACTCCTCCTTCCCGGCTGAGGCCATCCGTGGCACCGCGGGCGAGCCCTTCCAGGTGCCCGCCGACGCCGCGAACGGCGCCGGCGGCCTGGAGTTCCTGCGCATCATGCTCTCCAAGGAGCAGGCGCAGAACTTCGCCGAGCTCACCAGCTCCCTGACGATCGTCAAGGACTCCGTGCCCGAGGACGCCTTCGGCTCCACGGCACTGGCCTCGGTGAACTCGATGATCCAGGACGCCGGGGACAACATCTACACCTGGAACTTCACCGACTGGTACGGCCTGGGGCCGGACTTCAAGCCGATCTGGAACGAGTTCCTCAGCGGCAAGATCGATGCTGCCGAGGTCCGTTCCCAGTCGCAGGAGGTGCTGGATCGGGTGCGTGAGGACGACGGCATCGAGAAGTTTGACGTCGCCTGATATGACTGCGCCCGCTCCTACCGTGGCGACGCCCTCGGCCGGTTCGGCTGCTCCCCGCAGCCGGGCCGGCCGTCGGCCGTCGCCCTCCCGTCTGCTGTTCTTCGCGGTGTTCCTCGGGATCCCGCTGCTGATCTACATCATCTTCGTGGTCTCCCCGTTCCTGCAGGCCTTCTACTACTCGATGACCAACTGGCGCGGGGTGAGCGCCAACATGGACTTCATCGGCCTGGAGAACTATCGGAGGATCTTCGCTGATCCGACGTACCTCAAGGCCCTGACGAACAACCTCATCCTGCTGCTGGTGCTGCCCACGATTACCATCACACTGGCCTTCGCCCTCGCCGTCATGGTCACGATCGGCGGGGACTCGCGCGGCGAGATCCTCGGCATCAAGGGCTCGAACGTGTACCGCGTGGTGAGCTTCTTCCCCTACGTGCTGCCGGCGGTGGTCATCGGCATCCTGTTCGCCTTCATCTACTCGCCCTACGGGGGCCTGCTGAACGGTCTGCTGAACATTCCGATCCGGCTGCTGAATGCGCTCGGGGTGGACATCGCCCCGGTCGGTCTCGCGTGGCTGGGGGAGGAGAAGCTGGCGCTGGGAGCCATCGTGGCGGCGGTGGTGTGGTCCCTCGTCGGTTTCTACATGGTCCTGTTCGTCGCGGCCATCAAGGCGATCCCCTCGGAGATGATCGAGGCCGCGCGCTTGGACGGCTGCGGCAGGCTGCGCATGGCCGTGCAGGTGGTGCTCCCGCAGATCCGGGAGAACGTCTCCACCGCGGTCGTATACGTCGGGATCATGGCGCTGGACATGTTCGTGTACATCTCGGTGATGACCCCGAGCGGTGGCACCGACAAGAGCACCGAAGTGGTCTCGCGGTACCTGTACGAGACAGCCTTCTCCCGTTCGCAATTCGGATTGGCCTCTGCGATGGGCGTGGTTCTCGCGCTGGTCACCATGCTGATGGCGGTGATCGTCCTGTTCGGCACTCGGCGGAAGGATGACGCATGAGCACTGCCACCAGCACCGATCCGCGGATGCGCGCGGAGGAGATCACCACCCGCGAGCACCGGCGCAGCACCGGGGACCGCGTCTTCTCGACTGTGGCCCATACGATCCTGATCATCTGGACCCTGATCGTGGTCCTGCCACTGATCTGGACGTTCTACAGCTCGTTCAAGACCTCCGGGGAGATCCTCACCTCACCGTTCACGCCGCCGAGCGCCCTGAACCTGGACAACTTTGTCACGGCCTGGACCGAGGCGGGGATCGGCCGGTACTTCTTCAACACCATCATCGTGGTGGGCGGAGCGCTGTTCCTGGTCATGCTGCTGGGTGCCATGTGCGCCTACGTGCTGGCGCGCTTCCAGTTCCCCGGCCGCCAGCTCATCTACTACGGCATGATCGCGGGGCTCACCTTCCCGATCTTCCTGGCCGTGGTGCCGCTGTTCTTCGTGCTGCAGAACATGGGGCTGCGCGGCACCTACATCGGGCTGATCCTCACCTACGTGGGTTTCGCCCTGCCGTTCACCGTGTTCTTCCTGTACGCGTTCTTCCGACAGTTGCCGGAGGAGATCGCTGAGGCGGCTGCGATCGACGGCGCCGGAGATTTCCGCACGTTCTTCCAGATCATGGTGCCGCTGGCCGTCCCAGGCCTGACGAGCGTGACGATCTTCAACTTCCTGGGCCTGTGGAACCAGTACCTGCTGCCGGTGGTGCTGAACACTGACAAGGACAAGTACGTGCTCGCCCAGGGGCTCAAGAGCCTCCAGGCCCAACAGGGCTATGAATCGGACTGGGGCGCGATGTTTGCTTCGGTGACGATCACGATCCTGCCGGTGCTCATCGTGTACGTGATCTTCCAGCGCCAGCTGCAGGGCGGGCTGGGACGCAGCACGAACAAATAACCCCTGCGAGAGGTGCCGGAGAAGAGGGGGAACCCCAGCGGGAGGCCCCCGAAAGGAGGGTCCGACGGGTCCGGGCGCGCGGCGCACCGCCGCCCGGACCCGTCGCCATGTGACAGGCCGCACCCGGCCTGCTCTTGTGGGCCCTCGCGCGCCTCTGGCACACTGGACGAGTTGTCTGCGCGGGCCGTCATGCCCGGTTCCGTTCCCCAGCGGCCAGCGGTCGGGGGAATGATCACCGGATGAGGTCCGTCCCGAGGATGCGAACCACGCCCCACGGCGAGGATCGCGCATCGTCAGAGGGAACCAGGTGCAGACGCAGCCGAACCTCGGCGGCCCCGTGCTGGGCTCATGCGCCCCAGCGAGGTCGACACGCCCGTCCTCGGGTGTGGGGGAGAGGCTGCATTCATGCCAGACGAGAAGAGAGACAGGACGCCATGGCGGGACAGAAGATCCGCATCCGGCTCAAGTCGTACGACCACGAGGTGATCGACAGCTCGGCGCGCAAGATCGTCGAGACCGTGACCTCCGCGGGTGCGACAGTCGTGGGCCCGGTGCCGCTGCCGACCGAGAAGAACGTTTTCTGCGTCATCCGGTCGCCGCACAAGTACAAGGACTCCCGTGAGCACTTCGAGATGCGCACGCACAAGCGACTGATCGACATCGTCGATCCCACGCCCAAGGCCGTGGATTCGCTCATGCGCCTCGATCTGCCGGCGGACGTCAACATCGAGATCAAGCTCTGAGGGTGGTGGACATGAGCAACGAACTGACGGGCCAGCGGGCCCTCCCGGTGACCGGCGTGCTCGGCACCAAGCTCGGCATGACCCAGGTCTGGGACGACAACGGCAAGCTCGTGCCGGTGACCGTCGTGCAGACCGGCGGGAACGTCGTCACCCAGATCCGCTCGGTCGAGACCGACGGCTACGACGCGGTGCAGATCGGCTACGGCCAGATCGATCCCCGCAAGGTCTCCCAGCCGCTGCGCGGCCACTTCGAGAAGGCCGGCGTGACCCCGCGTCGCCACCTCGTGGAGCTGCGCACCCCCGACGCGACTGACTACAGCGTCGGCCAGGAGATCGACGCCTCCGTGTTCGCGGCCGGCCAGAAGGTCGACGTCGTCGGCACCTCCAAGGGCAAGGGCACCGCGGGCGTCATGAAGCGCCACGGCTTCGCCGGTGTGGCGGCCTCCCACGGCCAGCACCGCAACCACCGCAAGCCCGGCTCCATCGGCGGCGCCTCCACCCCCGGCCGTGTCTTCAAGGGCATGCGCATGGCGGGCCGGATGGGCGGCGACCGCACCAGTGTTCAGAACCTGACCGTTCACGCGGTCGACGTCGAGAAGGGCCTCGTGCTCGTCAAGGGTGCCGTCCCCGGCCCCAAGGGCGGTCTCGTGCTGGTCCGCTCGGCCGTCAAGAGCCCCGCGAAGGAGGCCTGAGACCGATGGCAGAGAACCTGACCGTCGACGTGCTCGATCCGGCCGGCAAGAAGTCCGGCACCGTCGAGCTGCCCGCGTCGATCTTCGACGTGCAGACCAACGTCCCCCTGATCCACCAGGTCGTTGTCGCCCAGCAGGCGGCGGCGCGCCGGGGCACCCACAAGGCCAAGACCCGCGGCGAGGTCCGCGGAGGCGGCAAGAAGCCCTGGAAGCAGAAGGGTACCGGCCGCGCCCGCCAGGGCTCGCTGCGCGCCCCGCAGTTCGCCGGCGGTGGCACTGTGCACGGTCCCGTGCCGCGTGACTACTCCCAGCGCACCCCCAAGAAGATGAAGGCCGCCGCCCTGCGCGGTGCCCTCTCCGACCGGGCGCGCAACGGTCGCGTCCACGTCATCTCCGCGCTGCTGGACGGCGACGTGGCCTCCACCAAGGCTGCCCGCCAGACCCTCTCGCGCGTCTCCGATCGTCGCCACCTGCTGGTGGTCGTGCGTCGGGACGACGACCTGGGGGCGCTCAGCACCCGCAACCTGCCCACCGCGCACGTGCTGTACGCGGACCAGGTGAACACCTACGACGTCATGCTCAGCGATGACGTGGTCTTCACCGAGGGCGCACTCGAGGACTTCGTGGCCCAGGCGACCCTGTCGCTGCCCACCTCCGCCTTCGCCGCGGCGAAGGCGGAGACGACGGCTGAGAAGGCTCCGAAGGCCGAGAAGAAGGCTGACGAGAAGGTCGAGTCGCCCTACGGCGAGGGCTCCGCGGCTGCGCTGGCCGACGGCTCCGCGCCCGAGGGCTACACCATCAAGGGCAATGCGGACTCGATGAAGTACCACACCGAGGACTCTCCCTGGTACGGCCGCACCAAGGCCGAGGTCTGGTTCGCGACCGAGGAGGCCGCCCAGGCCGCCGGGTTCGTGAACGCCGTCAAGGAGTCCACCTCGGCCGATGAGGAGGAGTCGAAGTGACCTCGCTGAACAAGGATCCCCGCGACGTCCTGCTGGCCCCGGTGGTCTCCGAGAAGAGCTACGGGCTGATGGACGAAGGCAAGTACACCTTCCTGGTGGCTGCCGACGCGAACAAGACCGAGATCAAGATCGCCGTCGAGAAGATCTTCGACGTGAAGGTCGACTCGGTGAACACGATCAACCGTCAGGGCAAGGCGCGTCGCACGCGCTTCGGGATGGGCAAGCGCAAGGACACCAAGCGCGCCATCGTGACCCTGACCGACGGAGCCATCGACATCTTCGGAGGGTCGGTCGCCTGAAGCGGCCGAGATCCGAGGAGCCGAAGAGAGTCTGAGGGAAACCCACATGGCAATTCGTAAGAGCAAGCCGACCACTCCCGGTCGTCGCGGCTCGAGTGGCGCCGACTTCGTCGAGATCACTCGAACCACGCCGGAGAAGTCCCTGGTGCGCCCGCTGTCCAAGAGCGGCGGCCGCAACAACAAGGGTCGTATCACCTCCCGTCACCGGGGCGGTGGCCACAAGCGTGCGTACCGCATGATCGACTTCCGTCGTCACGACAAGGATGGCGTCAAGGCGAAGGTCGCGCACATCGAGTACGACCCCAACCGCACCGCCCGCATCGCGCTGCTGCACTACATGGACGGCGAGAAGCGCTACATCCTGGCCCCGGCGCGTCTGCGCCAGGGCGACTGGGTGGAGAACGGCGCCGGCGCGGACATCAAGCCCGGCAACAACCTGCCGCTGCGCAACATCCCGCTGGGCACCGTTGTGCACGCCATCGAGCTGCGCCCCGGTGGCGGTGCGAAGATCGCCCGCTCCGCCGGTGCCTCCGTGCAGCTGGTCGCCAAGGAGGGCCCGTACGCGCAGCTGCGCATGCCCTCCGGGGAGATCCGTAACGTGGATGCCCGCTGCCGCGCCACCATCGGTGAGGTCGGCAATGCCGAGCAGTCCAACATCAACTGGGGCAAGGCCGGCCGCCTGCGGTGGAAGGGCAAGCGCCCCCACGTCCGCGGCGTGGTCATGAACCCCGTCGATCACCCGCACGGTGGTGGCGAGGGCAAGACCTCCGGTGGCCGTCATCCGGTCTCGCCGTGGGGTCAGCCCGAGGGACGCACCCGCAAGCCGGGCAAGGAGAGCGACAAGCTCATCGTGCGCCGTCGCCGGACCGGCAAGAAGCGCTGATAGGGAGAAGCCGAAACCATGCCTCGCAGTATTTCCAAGGGCCCGTTCGTCGACGACCACCTGCAGAAGAAGGTGGACGCCCAGAACGAGAAGGGCACCAAGAACCTCATCAAGACCTGGTCGCGTCGTTCGGTCATCACCCCGGACTTCCTCGGCCACACCTTCGCAGTGCACGACGGCCGCAAGCACGTCTCGGTGTTCGTCACCGAGTCGATGGTCGGCCATAAGCTCGGCGAGTTCGCTCCCACGCGGACTTTCAAGGGCCACGAGAAGGACGACAAGAAGGGCCGCCGCCGCTGACCCCGCGTCAGCCCGGCAGCACGTCCCGACATCCAGAAGAAAGCAGGACAGCAATGGAAGCCAAGGCGCAGGTGCGGTACCTCCGCATGTCGCCCATGAAGGCTCGCCGCGTTGTGGACCTGATTCGTGGCAAGAGCACGGCCGAGGCCCTGGACACCCTGCGGTTCGCCCCGCAGGCCGCCAGCGAGCCCGTCCTCAAGCTCGTCGAGTCCGCGATCGCCAACGCGCGGGTGAAGGCAGATCAGGCGGGGGAGCGCTTCGATGAGCGCGAGCTCGTCGTCTCTGCCGCCTATGTCGACGAGGGTCCGACCATGAAGCGGTTCCAGCCGCGAGCTCAGGGTCGTGCCTTCCAGATCAAGAAGCGCACCAGCCACGTCACCGTGGTGGTCGCTCCCGCGAACAAGTAAGGGGAACCGAAGTATGGGCCAGAAGGTCAATCCGAACGGGTTCCGCCTCGGGATCACCACGGAGCACACCAGCCGGTGGTTCGCCGACTCCTCGAAGGAGGGCCAGCGGTACCGCGACTACGTGAAGGAAGACGTCGCGATCCGCAAGCTCATGTCCGAGGGGCTCGAGCGCGCCGGCATCTCCAAGGTCGAGATCGAGCGCACCCGTGATCGTGTCCGCGTGGACCTCCACACCGCCCGCCCGGGCATCGTCATCGGGCGTCGTGGCGCGGAGGCCGAGCGGCTGCGCGGTGAGCTGGAGAAGCTCACCGGCAAGCAGATCCAGCTGAACATCCTCGAGGTCAAGAACCCCGAGGCCGATGCGCAGCTGGTCGCCCAGGGCATCGCCGAGCAGCTCGCCGCCCGTGTCTCCTTCCGCCGCGCCATGCGCAAGGGCATCCAGTCCGCGCAGCGCGCCGGCGCGAAGGGCATCCGCGTGGCGGTCTCCGGCCGCCTCGGCGGCGCCGAGATGAGCCGCAGCGAGTTCTACCGTGAGGGTCGCGTGCCGCTGCACACCCTCCGCGCGAACATCGACTACGGCTTCCACGAGGCCCGCACCGCCTTCGGCCGTATCGGCGTGAAGGTGTGGATCTACAAGGGCGACATCACCGCCAAGGAGCTCGCGGCCCAGCAGGCCGCCCAGCAGGGTCCCCGCTCCGGCGGTCGCGGCCCGCGCGCCGAGCGTCCCCGCGGTCGTCGCAACGAGCGCAACGCCAACGCCCGTCGGGAGCGCAACGAGGCTGCCAGCCAGCAGTCCGCGCCCGCCGAGCAGGCCGCGCCCGCACAGCAGTCCGGAACGGAGGCCTGAGCGACATGCTGATCCCCCGCAGGACCAAGCACCGCAAGCAGCACCACCCCAGCCGCAGCGGCATGGCCAAGGGCGGCACCGATCTCGCGTTCGGCGACTACGGCATCCAGGCGCTCGCGCCGGCCTACGTCACCAACCGCCAGATCGAGGCGGCTCGTATCGCCATGACCCGCTACATGAAGCGTGGCGGCAAGGTGTTCATCAACATCTACCCCGACCGTCCGCTCACCAAGAAGCCTGCCGAGGTCCGCATGGGCTCCGGTAAGGGCTCGGTTGAGTGGTGGGTCGCCAACATCAAGCCCGGCCGCGTCCTGTTCGAGGTGGCCGGCGTTGAGGAGGAGGTGGCTCGCGAGGCGCTGCGCCTGGCGATGCACAAGCTCCCCATGAAGTGCCGCATCCTGAGCCGAGAGAGTGGTGACATCTGATGGCAGCGACCAAGCTCACCGCCGATGAGCTCGACAAGCTGGACGACGCCACGCTGGCCGACGAGCTGGCGAAGGCGAAGGACGAGCTGTTCAAGCTCCGTTTCCAGTCCGCGACCGGTCAGCTCGAGAGCTCCGGCCGTCTGCGGTCCGTCAAGAAGGACATCGCACGGATCTACACGATCCTGCGCGAGCGCGAGCTGGGCATCCGTCAGGCCCCCGGCGACGCCGAGTGACCCGGAGCGAGGATTCGTACATGACTGAGAAGACCGCCAACACCGAGGTGGAGACCCCCGAGGTCGAGGAGCTCGACAAGGAGGGCGCGCACGCGTCCTCGTCCGAGCGCCCGTACCGCAAGACCCAGCGCGGCTACGTCGTCTCCGACAAGATGGAGAAGACTATCGTCGTCGAGGTCGAGGAGCGTGTGAAGCACGCCCGCTACGGCAAGGTGACCACCAAGACCAGCAAGTTCAAGGCGCACGATGAGGAGAACACCGCCGGCGTCGGCGACCGTGTCCTCATCATGGAGACCCGCCCGCTGTCCGCGTCCAAGCGGTGGCGCCTGGTGGAGATCCTCGAGCGCGCCAAGTGATCCGGCTGCGGTCCGCGTGACCGCACCGGAAGCATGACGGGCCGGTCCTCCCGCACGGGAGGGCCGGCCCGTCGACGTTGCACGGGAGGGCCGGCCCCGTCGGCGCTGGGGGAGGGCCGGCCCCGTCGGCGCTGGGGGAGGGCCAGCCCCGTCGGCGTTGGGGGAGGGCCCGTTGACGTAGGACATCGCGGGCCTGCCACCTGCCCCGTCCCCTCCCTCGTGTCCGTCTGTCATTGCGCCACGCCGTCTACGCCTCGCGAGTGCACCGATTCGTGGCGAAAGGGAGACGTATCGGTGTACTCGGCGGGGTTATCCGGTGTGTCGGTGTCGGGGGAGGGGTTGCTCGTCGACGTGGGTGATTGCCTGTCTGCCACCCGCCCCGCAGAGGCTGGGCTTCCTCCGCACCTGTCAGGTCCGCAGGCATGTTCGTGCTTTGCATGCCCCGGGATCTGACATTCGCGATCCGGCGGTTCTGTGACTGGTGGTTCAGCGGTCCGGCTGCTGATGTGGTGCGGTGGCGCCTTTCAGCTGCCGAGAGCGATGAGCAGCGCGCCCGCCAAGGCGTCCTCCGCGCGGGGTGCGGGCACCTCCCGGGTTCTGCCGTCGGTCTCCAGTTCGACGACGAAGCCCCCGTCGGCCTCCTGCCGCAGCGTGCGGAACCGCACCCCGAGTGCCTTGCGCAGCTGATCCTCCCGCGGAAGCCAGATCGCCTCATCCTCCTCCACGGAGTCCAGCGCCCACTCGGTGGTGCCGTTGAAGCGGAACACCCGCCTGCCGTGCCGGCCCAGGTCCTGCTCGATGACCATGGAGGAGAGCATCCACACCTCGTCCCGCAGCTCCTCGGCGTCGATCGCGAAGAGGTCCCCGTCCGCCGGATCCCACCGGAGTCCGGCCACCTGCAGCCGTCGTGCAACGTCGATGTCGATCATCCCGTGACGCTACCCGTTGCGCTGGCGCCCACGCCACGCCGTGGCCGCGCTTCGAGTGCACCGATCTGTGGCGAAAGGGAGACGTCTCGGTGTACTCGGCGACGGATGCCGGCGTGTCGCAAGGGGAGGGCAGGGCTGAGCGGCGGGGGTGCGGGCCAGGGG